>JAKAIC010000156.1 GCA_021814565.1 Actinomycetes bacterium
TCTGCACCATGGCAGGGGCACAGCAGTTCCTTGCTGCCGGAGTCGTATTGCACGGTGCAGCCCTGGTGGGTGCAGATGGCGCTGAAAGCTGCCACGGAGTTCTGCGCAAGTCGCACGCAGACCGCAGGACTGCCATCGGCCGCGGTGAAGTTCACTGCACCTCCGATCGGCAGGTCGGCCAGCTTGGCGATGGCCGTGCCACCGGAGCTGCCACCCGCGGTGACGGTGCTGGAACTGGTTGCAGCCGAGCCGGTGGTCGGGGACGCGGAAGCGGCCACGGTCTTGGCGGAGCCGGACGCGAAGGGCTTGAGGATGACAGCACCCATGATCGAGAGCGCGCCCACACCCCCGAGCTGGAGCAGGCTGCGGCGTCCCATCAGGGTCTGTGCCTCCGTGACCAGCCCGCGCTGCGGGTACACGCCGAGGCCGAAGGCGATCCACATGGCGACATACGCCGGATCACTGGCCAGGAAGTACGGGGTCACATGCCACGACGAGGACAGCCACAGGCTCAGCGAAAGGCCGAGACCGGCAATCGCTGCAGGGAAGAGCCATACGCCCGCCAGTACCGCGATGCCGATGGCGAATTCCAGCAGCATGGTGCCCCAGCCCACGAGCGCCGCGTGCTCCTCCATGCGTGTGAGCAGGAAGGAGATGGGGGAGTTCTGGGCGAAGGCGCCGATCTGCACTCCGATGTACCCCGAGGACTTCGGATCCAGGAAGGTCGCATCCAGGGCCTTGTAGATGCCGGCGTAGAGGAAGGTGGCGCCGAGCATGAGGCGCAGTACGCGCATCGGCATCGACATGGAGCGCAGGCTCACGCGTGCCGCCACCCCGTCGTGCGCCGCGTGCGCAGGCGGCGTGGGTGCCGGACTGGGCCGGCGTACCTGTTGTGAGCTCATGGGTCCCTCGATTCCGCTTCTTACGCCAACTGAATCATGAAGCAACGGTCATTGTCTGCGATTGCCGACAAGGCAAGGTTCGATTCGGATCATGTTCGGGCGCCTCGTCCATGACTACGGAACTGGTGCGCATCACGTTCAGCACGCGGGAAATGCCTGTGACGCCGGTCCTTGCCAACGGCGCGAGGACTGACGGAACATGTTGGTTGAGACCTGGTTGGCGGCAACCCTCGCGGGTGGAGTCAGGAACGACCCGTACGTCGCTCAGACGCCACACCTGGGCCCAACCATCGACATCTGGAGCGGCATTCGCAAGTCGGTGCAGCCTTGCATCAGGAGTGCGGCATATCGGGATCGCGCACGCCCAAGGTGTGCCGGATGCCCTGCGTGAATTCGATGGAGCCGTCCGCATTGGCGTAGGTGGCCAGCTTGACGGCCGCCGCCGCGCGCACCTGATCGCGCTTGCCTTCGGGAATGGCCAGCCACATGGCGCGTTGCCCTGTGGTCCAGCTGAAGGCCTCCCACTGTTCCACGTTCGCGAACCGCACAGGGACGGTGGCGGTGACGGTGCGCAGGTCGGTGAACCCGGCTTCGTGCAACAGGTCCTCCATGGCCGCATCCGAAGCGAATGGCCCCGCGGCACCAGAGGTACGGGCATCACGCATTTCCTGCGGCAGGTACGGCGCGAAGACCGCATCCACGTCGTTCCAGCGTTCGTCCTGAGCGCCGAAGGTCGTCACCCCCACGCGACCACCGGGTCGCAGCAGTTGCAGCCAGCAGGCCAGGGCTTCACAGGGTTGGGCGAGGAAGAACAACACCAACGAGGAGCTGATGCTGTCGAAATCGCGCTGCTCCAGTGCGGGGGCCTGCGCGTCATCGACCGCAACCTGCAGATTGCTGAGGCCGGCTTGCGCACCCAACTCGCGTGTGAGCTCCACCATGCGCGGCGAGATATCGGTTGCCATGACCTGGCCTTTGCTGCCGACTGCCTGCGCCACGGGAATGGTGACCGCTCCGCGCCCGCAGCCGATGTCGAGCCAGCGCTCACCCGATTGCGGCGGCATGACGCGCAGCAAGTCGCGGGCGATGGGCTGGAAGAAGTCGACGCCGGTGCTGTCATAGGTGGCGGAGAGGGCGTCGAACATGGCGGCGATGCGACTGGCCTGCTGGTCCATGCGCGCAGTATGCGCAGGACTAAAGTCCTGGGTACAGAGGTGGTCGCCGGACGGCAGGCGGTTTCGGGGTAGAGCCCCCTTCCGATATTGTTCGCGGGCTGGCTTCGGTCAGCACGGCAGGTTGCCCGAGCGGCCAATGGGAGCGGACTGTAAATCCGTCGGCTTACGCCTTCCAAGGTTCGAATCCTTGACCTGCCACTGATCGGCGCAAGCCGGTCGCCAAGGCCCTCGACTCTCGCCAGTCGGGGGCCTTCGTGTTGTCGTTGAGCAGGCGCCCCGCGGCGCGCCGCTGCTGCCGTCCGTCGTTCCGCCTGACGTGCCGGCACCCCGCAGCCCACGGAGCGCGCGTAGCGTGACGGACAAGCGCAGGGGCCGCGATCCGGTCCGCGCGGGAGGGGCGCGCCATGAGCGACGACTGGTCATTTGCCACTAAGCAGATCCACTCGGGGCAGTCTCCCGATCCAGCAACCGGCTCCATCTCCTTGCCGATTTTCCAGACAGAT
>JAKAIC010000060.1 GCA_021814565.1 Actinomycetes bacterium
CACTCATCGGCCGAAGTCATTGAGCAGCTCATGGGCAAGACCCACGACGCGCCGCTGTGCCTCACCTGTGGGATCAAGATGCGCCCCGCCGGCGCCTGCTACGTCTGCGAAGGCTGTGGCGCCACCAGCGGCTGCAGCTGATCGACCCGCGTGGCGGGGCGTCTGGCCTACCCCGCCACGCGGTCGCACGTGAGACCTCACAACCTGACCGCCTGACCTGCAATCACCCCAAGGCACGAGCCCTCGCCCCTTGTACCCAGGCGAGGGCTCGTTGCAGTCGTGGCGCAAAATCCTTGCGCCGATCGAGAACCAGTCAGACGAGAACTGTCACAGGGCGTCGACATACTTCATCTGAGAATGTTGTGTACTGAGACGAGGGAATGTGGCTAACTGGATTAGGCCGGCCTACTCAAGAGCCGAGGTGCGACGTGCCGGTGAAGCGCTTCGCGACGCGAACCTGGGATTGCCCCAGGCGCTAGAGGTGCGCCAAGCGCGGGATGTAGCCGATAACTGGCGCGCGGCACATGGTTATCCTCTCAACACGGTACAACTCATGCTTCGCCGGCACGCTATAGGGGTCGACCCAAGTGCCGTAATCGCGCAGCGACTGAAGCGATTCCCGTCCATTGAGAAGAAGCTCCGCCGATTCCCCACAATGCAACTGCACAGCATGCAGGATCTTGGCGGCTGCCGCGCGATAGTTGCCGGCGTTGGGGAAGTCGATGCGGTCGTCGATCGATTCAGGAAGTCACCAGGAAAGCAGATTCTGAAATCCGAGTTTGACTACTTGCGAGCACGGCTACGTGAAGATGGTTACCGCAGCCACCATCTTGTTATACAGAGCCGTAGCGCGGCGCGACCTGAGTTTGACGACATGCTCGTAGAGGTGCAGGCACGCACCCAACTGCAGCACGCTTGGGCAACCTGTGTTGAGACCATCGACTTCTTCGGAAAGCAAGGGCTTAAGACCGGAGGCGGAGACGCAGAGTGGAGGCGATTCTTCGCGCTGATGGGTGCTGAACTCGCGCTCGCCGAGGGGCTGCCCTTACAGGATGGGGTGCAGACGCACAAGCGGGAGCGTCGTCGCGAAATCAAGCAACTCGCCAGGCAGCTGGACGTGTTGAACAGGTTGTCGAGCTACGCATTCACAGCGCAGCAGGTTTCGGGAGGCCGCAGAGGTCACGTCACACTCCACTTGCATTTTCAGAAGGGCTCGACGGTCCTTGACATCCAGCACTACGGGACTATTCGAGATGCGACCAAAGCTTACGACGCCCTTGAGGCTCGGAGCTCAGGCGACTCGAGTCAAGACATAGCCCTGGTTCGTGTTGCTGACGTTCGCTCGCTCCAATTGGCCTATCCGAACTACTTCGCTGACACCCTTCGCTTCTCGAATGAGGTCGCTCGAGCCATCCTCTGAGCGTGCCGCAGTTGGCAGAGGCACTAGGCGTGCAAGGATTCAGTTCGCGAGATGGTCTCTCGCAACGACAACAGCGACGGCGCTGCCGTCATTACTCCGGCTTCGGCCGAGAGGAGACCGTAATGAGTAGGGCGAAGCCTGCTTTCAAGTTCGTAGACCTGTTCGCGGGCATCGGCGGTTTTCATCATGCACTGAGTTCCTCGGAATTCGGCGGCGAGTGTGTGCTGGCGGTAGATATTGATGACGCCTGTCGCGATGTCTACCGATCGACTTGGCCGGAGATGGCCAAGGAGCAGGTTCGTGGCGTTATCCGCGCCATCACCATGGCCGAGGACGGTAGCGATCGAGTTGCCGAGGAGATCGATGGTCTGGTGCCCGATCATGACGTCCTCTGCGCTGGGTTCCCCTGCCAGCCATTCAGCAAGTCCGGCGCACAACTTGGTGTCATGGACTCGACGCGCGGCACGCTCTTCTTCGACATCCTGAAGATCGCACAGGTGAAGCAGCCGCGCTTCCTTCTGTTGGAGAACGTGCGCAACCTGGCAGGTCCGCGGCACAGCAATACCTGGGCCACGATCGTTCGCTCGCTGCGTGAGATCGGCTACCGGGTATCGGACCAGCCTGTTGTGTTCAGCCCGCACTTCTTGCCGCAGGAGTTGGGCGGACGTCCTCAGTCTCGAGACCGAGTCTTCATCCTGGCTACGCGCGTGTCGGACGACGCGGACAAGACGCAGGATCCGCTGGTCCGTCGAGGGGTCGTGGGCGACTGGCACCCGACGCGTTGGGACATCGAGGACTTCCTTCTGGACGACAGCGAGATCCCGAACCTCGAGGCATACCAACTACGTCGCGAAGAAGTGGCATGGCTGGACGCGTGGCAGGCGTTTGCTCAGGGGATTCCCGAGGAGGACCTTCCCGGCTTCCCTATTTGGGTGGACGAGTTCCGTGCCCGGCCCAGCATCAAGCCAGACACCCCGGACTGGAAGGCCGACTTCCTGCGGAAGAACAGTGCCTTCTATGTCAGGAACAAGGCCTTCATCAACGACTGGCTCAGGCGCTCCTGGATCGATGGCGAGGAGTACCGCGTCTCCGACTTCCCGGCTAGTCGACGCAAGTTCGAGTGGCAGGCGCGGCTGGCGCAGCCGACGCGAGGCGATCGTGACTTGTGGAAGCTCACCATCCACTTCCGGCCTTCGGGCGTGCGGGTGAAGCCCGCAACCTACCTGCCTGCGCTCGTCGCCATCACGCAGACGTCGGTCATTGGTTCGCGTCGCAGGCGCATCACTCCAGTGGAGGCCGGCCGGCTGCAGGGCCTGCCTGATTTCGTGTTTCCGCGAGCTGGCGTCGATGACGCGACGGCCTACAAGCAGGCGGGCAATGGAGTGAATGTCGGAGTCGTGCAGTTCGTTGCTGCGACGCTGTTCGCCTCGGCCGGAGTCAATTGGGGCCATGACCTGCACGAACGAATCCAGGCGGCGATGCTGCGGGGTGACTCGACCAATGTGACCGCTGAGCCCGATGACGAAGACGAGGCTGCGTAGAGTCCTACACATCGGGGTCATGAAGGGTCTGTAGCCTGAGCGCTGAGGCCTAGAACGGGGATTGCAGTGGCTTGGTCACTTTCTGCACAAGACGTCGAGCACACCGTTGCCTCTGCGCTGCGTCGGCGTGCGGCTAATCAACGACCCGGCCAGGACACCTCGCACCTCCCTGCGGCGTGGACGAATCGCTGTCGCGACCTTCGTAGTTGGAGGTACCGAACGCACTTCGCCGTCATGCTGACTGGCCTCATCGCCAAGGCTGCAGACGCTCAGGCGGATCCACGTTCTCTGAAGGTGGTGGCCGGTCCCACGTCGATTGGCCGCTACAGCGCGGCAGTGGTCTGGAAGTCGTTCTATGACCGTGCGGTACCAGCGGGGCTTGACCTTGGCGGCCTCAAGGCCGCCCCCCACAACAACCAGCCCTACATGTCGATGAAGTACATCGACGGCAAGACTGACTCCACCAAGCCGGACACCATCAAGGCAGTCGCCACGCTCTATGACTGGTTGACCGAACTCAACGCGCTCGACCAAGCGGCCGCGCAAGATGCTCTCGACGCATTCCTGCTTGCAGTTCCAGATGCGGCTACTGTCACGAGAGTTGCCTTGGGGGCTACGCGCGACATCGTGCCTGAAGAGGTCTTTGAAGCGGTGTCGTACTTCATCAACGCGGATACCGAGAACGGACGCCGCGGCCAGGCCTTCCTAGCCGCCTGCTTGCAGGTCGTACATGGCGAAGATGTTGAAACGCCGGCGAGCATCAACGATCCCAGCCGCAACTCGCTCGGCGACGCCACTATTCGGCGCTCAGGCAAGTTGCTCGGAGCAGAATCGAAACAGCGCATCGTCACCGTGGCCGAGGTACGGAACACCGCAAAGGAACTGCATCGACGCGAGCCGGACGCCTCGCTCGTCTATGGTGCATTCGTCAATGGCGAAGACGGCACGCCTCTCGCGGGCCATTGGCGAACCATCACCCAGCAAACTGGCACAGTCACCGTGCTGCACGATGACCCTGCCAGCCTGCTGCGCGATGCCATCGTGTGGTCCGCCCTACCCATGCCTGTAGCAGTCGTTCGCTTCACCCGTCTCTTCTTCCTAGCTTTGGCCCACTTGGAGGTTCGCCAAGCGACGCTGGGTGAGTGGCTTGCGGTAGCAGCAGAGTTCGGTGTTGACGTGAATGGCGAATCCGGCGACCGAGGTGACGCTACCGATCGCGCGCTTTGAGCCGAGACACCCAGTCTGCTGCACCGACTCCCGTCTCGACGACGCTGCCCAATTGGGTGGGCGAGGGCTCGTTCCTTGCACTGGCTGGCGTCGGCTCGTGGCGAAGCGTGCCCGCTGCCTGTGCGGATCCCCGATCTTGCCTCGCGAATGCGGCCTACCACTCGTTCGGATGAGAAATGCGCTTCATGGGCGGGCCACTCGGCATGCCGCCTTCAGTTGGGCCCTGCAGTCGCTGCCGATGCTTCCCGCGGGTGCGCGGTGACGATTCGACAGGCCCGTGCTGTCGGCGTAACCTCAATAGTTGTAACGACAACTAATGAGGTTCCAGATGACGACTTACGCCCTGCCCACGCCCGCACGATTCGGCACGGCCGACCCCACCACCCCGCTGGTCGTGCTGCTGCACGGCCGCGGCTCCAGCGCGGCGGACTTCATCGGCATGGCCGCGCACCTGGCGCCGGGCGCCGAGTACGTCGCGGTGGATGCGCCCATCGCTGAGGGCGGTGGCTTCGCCTGGTTCGCCAACCGCGGCATCGGTCGCCCCGTCGCCGAGAGCCTGCGCGGCACCATGGACTGGTTCCGCGCCTGGCTCGACGAGTTCGCGGGAGCACGTCCGGTGTTCCTCGTCGGCTTCAGCGGGGGAGGCGCCTTCGCCGGCGGCCTGCTCCTTGACGAACCCGCACGCTATGCCGGCACTGCCATCCTCTACGCCACCGTGCCGTGGGAGGCGGGTGTCACCACCGATGCCGGGCGCCTCGCCGGTTCCCAGGTGTTCGTGGCGCACGGCACCAACGACCGCGTCATCCCCGCGGACCTCCTTGCCCGCACCTGGGCCTACCTCACCGGAGATGCCGGTGCCACCGTGACGGCACACCGGGACGCTGCCGGGCACGGCCTGTCGCAGGGCGCGCTCGACGCGCTCAACACGTGGCTGGCGGACGGCTTCGTTCACGCCAGCGCGTGATGTGACGGCCGAACGCCTGTGCTCCGTGCGAGTGGTCCAAGGGCTGCGGTGCCGGGCGCCCACGCCCACGCTGTCGCGCAGCGTCCCTCGTTTGGCGCGGCATGGTCGCGTGGTTCGGCATACCGTCCACCGCAGGGAATTCGGAGCGACTCTGGAGTTTCACGCAATGATGCACATGATCGAGGACGCCTGCGGGTGAATGCCGGCGCTCTGCCAATTAGGCTGCTGTACGGCCGATTCGCCGCACCCTCGAGGAGTCCCCGTGCTGCAGAACGTGAACCCGATCTTGACCGGTCAGCTGCTGCTTTGGCTGGATGAAATGGGTCACGGTGATGCTGTTGTCATCGCTGATGCGCAGTTCCCTGCCTACCGGCTCTGTCGTCGAGTGATCGACTTGCCGGGCTCACGTTCACCAGAAGTCTTGGACGCCATCCGCAGCGTGCTGCCCCTGGACGATGATGCGCCAGGGCTTGACCTCATGAGCACTCCAGACGGCAACCTGCTTCCTGTGCAGCAGGAGCTCGTTGCAGCCGCGGACATTGCCGACCAGGTGCCGCGCCTGCTCATGAAGCCTGACTTCTTCGCCGTTGCGGGAGAGGCCTACTGCATCATCCGTACCGGCGAACAGCGCATCTATGGGCACGCGATCTTTCGCAAGGGGATCGTCACGCGTGAGCCGTGACGGGTCGTGCCCGTCGCCGGCGTCTGCGTGAGCTCACCAGTCTGCTACTGCTGGATGCACTGCGTGTCCGCGCAAGTGCTGGTCGGGAGCATCGGACACCCTGAGGTCGAGAGGTTCCTCCCACAGAGTCGTCGACAACGATGGTCGCCGGTCAGCACAGATCCGGTCTCGCTAGCTCGTGGCTGTGCGCATGACCGTGAAGTTGAAGCGTCCGTCCACGAAGTATGCCTGCGTGTGCATGAATGGCCGGCCACGCTTGTCGTAATGCAGCTGGTCGAGGCTGAGAAACAACTGATCCGGAGGAAACTCTGAGTCCCAGACGACATCTGGCTGCACAACGGGCTTGATCCTTGCCAGCGCTCGCTTCGGCGTTGGGCCACCGTGCTCGCGAAGGAATCCGAAGACCGATCCCTCCAAGTGGGCAGGCTCGAAGCCCGATGGGAACACCCAGCGCGGCAGGACGTCGTAGTTGTAGCAAACCGCAATGCCATCGGCCAGCAACTTCCGCTGGATATCCAGCACGATCTGATCGTCAGACAGATCGAACTTCTCCACTTCCTCGGGAGTCGCCTCCCGCCACACTCTGTGGTGGTAGATCATCGAGGGCACATGGCCCATCTCTCGAACCGTTGACGTGATCGACTTGAGCTCCTGCATTCCGGCTCCGATGCCGGAGTAGCCAATGGCGAAGCTTCCGCGGCCCTGCTGGGTGAGGATCCGTCCTTCGGACTCGAGGCTCTTGAGGGCCTCACGCACCGTGGGCCTGGAAACCCCGTAGTACTCGACAAGTTCACTCTCTGTCGGCAACTTCTCGCCGTCAGCCCATTCATTGCTGATGAGGCGAGCCCGGAGATCCTCCTTGACCTGCGCTGCAAGGCCTTGACGATGCACATTCGTGCTCGGGAGAACCGAAGGTGATCGATGTTCGATTTCCATGGTTCCTCTCAGTAGCCGATGCCCTGCGTTGGCGCCAAGCGTAGATCGAATTGACGGGTCTTTGACGGGATGTGACCCGCTGGCGCGCCATGTCCTTGCCTCAGCCCATGCCTGTGCCGCCGACGCAACTGCGCGCCGGGTAGGGGCCCACCAAGGTGCTCGCTCACTCGGTCGACCGATGCGCGGAAGGGCGGACCAGGGTGCGCTCGCCGCGTGCGGCAGCTGCGCGCGGGGCGCACGGCCGTGCCATGTCGACCAATGTCGTCTCGGCTGATCATGCGGGGTCGACGCCGTGTCTCGGGCGCATCCCCGCGACGGGACTCACGAGAATGGCCGAGACGATCCGTTGCTCGAGAAACGAAACATTCATGCCCGTTATCCTATTGACAGATGTCATGACATCCGACAACACTCCACGTCGGGAGGAGGTCGGACATGTCGCAGGCTGAACAGCAGTACGAAGTGCTCACCGCCGTGGCTGCGAGCGAGCTTGCATCGAAGTACTTGTCCGGCCACTCGTACAGCGCCCGTGAGTTCGGCGATGGCAACCTGAACCTGGTCTTCCGGGTCACAGCAGATTCCGGCCGCTCCTTGATCATCAAGCAGGCCCTCCCGTACCTCCGCGCCGCTGGCGAGGCGTGGCCGCTGACGATCGAGCGGGCCCGCATCGAGGTCGATGCACTGCGGGAAATGGCGGCATTGATCCCCGGCTCGGTGCCCCTCATCTTCGGGTTCGATGACTTCCGGGCAGCCATGGTCATGGAGGATCTGTCTCCTGGTACGACGTGGCGCAGCGAGCTGATCTCTGGAAACGCGACGGGGACGCTCCCCGAGGACATCGCCGGCTTCGTCGCCGCGCTCATTCAGCGAACCGCATCGATGCTCCACGACGAATCGACGGTGACGTCGTGGCGTGAGCGCTTTCCCTACTCTCCGCTCTGCTCGGTGACTGAGCAGTTGGTCTTCTCGGATCCGTTCACCCAAGCAGCGAGCAACGTGGTGCTTCCAGAGCTCGCACAGCAAGTGGCCATGATGCAGCAGGACCCGAATGTGCAGGCAGCTGCGCATTCGGCTCTCGAGACCTTCAGGACATCCAAGGAGTGCCTGCTCCACGGTGACTTGCATACCGGCTCAGTCATGTCCACGCCGTGGGGAACTCGACTGATCGATCTCGAATTCTCGTTTTACGGCCCCATCGGCTTCGACACAGGGCTCCTCATGGCAAATCTGGCCCTGGCGCGAATCTCCAACGGGGTCAGGGGTGATCACGCCCATGCCGCACGGATTGACTCGTACGCGCACCGCTACTGGCACAGGCTCCAGGCAGATCTCGCTCCAATTCGCGCATCCCATGGGGCGGACGTCCATCTCGCGCTCCTCTCGCGCCTGCAAGGTCAGGCGCAGGAGTTCATGGCGGTCGAGATGATCCGTCGAGTTGTGAGCCTGGCGCGCGCGCAAGATATCGAGACCCTCGCCCGTGGACTGGCTGCAGAGGCGAGCGCGCAGGCGCTTGAGGGCGGCCTCGCCATCCTGCTGGCGAGTCGCGAGACGGGGCTGCCAGAGGCATGGCGATTGGCGACGACAGGAGGAAGAGTCGTATGAAGAAGATCATGAACGAGCCGGGTGCGTTCGTCTCTGAGGTGATTGAAGGCCTCTTGCGTGCATACCCCGATGACCTCGCGATGGTGGAAGGTGACGAGCGAGTGCTCATCCGCACGCGCATGCCCGCAGATCGCGTCGGCATCGTGACGGGTGGAGGCTCCGGGCACATTCCGCTGTTCCTCGGATACGTTGGCGATGGGCTGTGCACTGCCGTCGCCATCGGCAATGTCTTCTCATCGCCGTCAGTGGAGCAGGTTGCCGCTGCCACCATGGCCTCTGACAGGGGCCGGGGTGTTCTGCATCTCATCGGCAACTATGGCGGCGATGTCATGAACTTTGGCATGGCCGCGGACGAGTGTGAGGATCGCGGCGTATCGACCCGCACGGTGCTCGGCACGGATGATGTCCTGAGTGCACCGAGCGATCGAGCTGGGTCACGTCGAGGTGTCGCGGGCATCATTTTCGCCTACAAGTGCGCAGGTGCGGCGGCCGCCCGAGGTGACGACCTTGACGAGGTGGCAAGGATTGCGCAAAAGGCCGTTGACGCCACCAGGACGGCTGGTGTGGGGCTCTCTCCCACGATTCTCCCGACGACCGGACGACCGTCTTTCGATCTTGCCGATGGGGAGATGGAATTCGGTATCGGCATCCATGGTGAGCCCGGAATCCAGCGTGGTCCATTGGAGCCTGCCGATCGATTGGCAGAGCGCCTGTTCGATGCCGTTGCTGCTGAATTGGCATTGACGGCAGGGAGCAAGGTGGCCGTTCTGGTCAATGGACTCGGTGCCACGCCGGCGGAGGAACTCCTGATCCTGTTCCGAAGCGTCTGGAGCGCGCTCGAAGCGCAGGGCGTGCTGGTCGCAAAGACGTACATCGGCGAGTATGCGACGAGCCTCGAGATGGCAGGTGCGTCCCTCTCCATCTTGAAGCTCGACGATGAGCTCCTTGAGCTCCTTGACGCTCCGAGTCACTCACCCTTGGTGCGGCTATGAGCGCTGCGGACTTTCAGACTATCGCGCGTGATGCGCTCGAGATCTGGGCGCGCTCGCGTGACGAGTTGTGTGAGCTCGACGGTGCGATCGGTGACGGTGACCTTGGCATCACCATCAGCAGCGGGGCCCTCGCGGTCATTGCTGCCTGGGATGCAGAGGCAGATCGCATGTCCCCATCCACGATGTTTCGAGTGGCATCGAAGGCATTCGCTGCCGCGAACCCGTCCACGATGGCAGCGCTGCTCTCTGGTGCAGCGCTCGGGGCCGCGAGAGCCCTCGAGGGCGTCGACGCTCCCACCCGGGAGAACTGGACTGCGGCCCTGCAGAGCGCGATCGCAGTCATCGAACGACGGGGCGGTGCTGCAAGGGGGGACAAGACGATCCTCGATGCAATGTGGCCAGCACTTGAGTCGATTTCGGATCAGACGCTCGAGGACGGTGAGGTCCTGCACGTCATGATCGCTGCGGCTGCCGATGGGGTGACAGCGACGCAGGGGCTGCAATCCGTGCGAGGACGTGCGGCCTGGGTTGGTGATCGATCCATCGGTCAACCCGATCCCGGTGCCACTGCATTCCTCAGACTGCTGCAGGCGCTGGAACAAGCTTCTCGAATTTGAGCAAGAGGGAGGGACGAAAGTGAAGTACAAGGTAACGGCAATCAACACGGCAACGCTGCGAGTGCAGAAGGCTGCCATCACGTCGGGCTCCGGATTTGGGCGGGAGATCGACATCCCGGTGTTCACGGCCGCTGTTGAAGGCAACGGCTTCAAGATGCTCATCGATACGGGTGTGCGGAATCACGACCTGTGGAACGCCCGAATCCACCCCGTCTGGCGTAGCGAGACCGAAGAGCTCGAGCGCGGGTTGGCGGAGATCGGATGGAAGACATCCGACATCGACTTCGTGATCAACTCACACCTGCACTACGACCATGCAGAGAACAACATCCTCTTCCCCAATGCCCAATTCGTTGTGCAACGACGGGAATGGGAGTACGCGCACAATCCAGTGCCGTCGCAGAAGATCCTGTACGACTTCGAGTGGACCTCCGAGGAAATCGGCTACATGAACTACACGCTCATCGCTCCAGATGAGTATGACTTCATGCCGGGACTGCGCCTCATCCAGACGCCAGGACACACACCCGGACATCAGTCGATCCTCCTCAACACTGACGAGGGCGTCCTCTGTGTCGCAGGCGATGCGGCATGTCTCTTCGAGTGCTTCCGAGGCCCGGTTGCACCCGGCGGTACGTCGATTGAGCAGGGCTTCGATTCGCTCGAGAAGATCCGTCGGACGGCAGATCGCGTCTTGATGGCCCATGACCCCAACCTGCTCCAGTTCCAATCCAACAACTTCCCGCTGATTCCAGAGGTGGGCGGACAACCATTCCCCGGCGAGATCGAGTCTCTGGCCGAACTACAGGAAAGATGAGCGGCAACACGATATGAAGTTGAGGATGCAGGCGATTCGCATCGCCGCCGGCTTGGGTGTCTTTGCCCTTGCCGTCACCGGATGTGGCGCAAATTCGGCGTCGCAGTCCACGTCGCAGGCAAGCCAGTCTGCCTCGGCGACGTCCAGCGCAGTCGACTACAACGCACTCATGGCGCAGGCGCGACAGATGGTCCCCGCTGACTGGCAGGGCCCCACGACGCCGGCGAAGCCGCAGGCAGGCAAGAAGATCGCGGCAATCACCTGCTACTCGATCCTCGAAGGCTGTGTGATTCCTGCTGAAGGCATTGCACAGGCGGCCAAGATGATCGGCTGGCAGGCGCGCACCTTCGATGGTGGCGGGACGCCCGCAACGCAGAACGCGCAGATCCTGAACGCTGTTTCCTGGGGTGCGGATGTGATTGCCATCATCGCGATCAACCCAGCTGCTGTGCAGTCCGGGCTGAAGGCGGCGAAGGCGAAGAACATCGTGATCGTCTCTGGTTCCTCGGGCCTCAGCTCGCCGAATGAGACGATCTCCGGGACGGCGGGACAGGTGTGGCCGGCCCTCGATGTGTCACCCGATTACAAGAAGCTTGGCCAATCCCTGGCCAACTGGGTGATCGCAGACTCAAAGGGCACGGCAAAGATTGCGATCTACGGGGACAAGGAATTTGATTCCATCAATGGGCAGGAGCGTGGGTTTGTGCCCACGATGCAGTCCTGCTCAGGCTGCCAGTCCTCGAACGTCATGTACTTCACGGCGACGCAGATCGCCAATCAGGTCGGCCCCCAGGTCGTGAGC
>JAKAIC010000005.1 GCA_021814565.1 Actinomycetes bacterium
ATCTAGATCGTTGGGGTCGAAGGCGCCAACCACCAGAGCCGCGTACTCGCCGGCGTTGGCCAGCACCGCATCGACGTCACGGCCGATTTCGGCGGGCAGGCTGGCTTCGGGAACACCCCAGAGGGCCGCGATCTCCCGGCGAGCGGCCTCGTCGGTCAACGGACGACCGGCGGGCAGCAGGCCCGGCAGCAGCCCGGCTTCCACAGCGCCACGATCACCAGCGCGGCGCGGAATCCAGGCCAGCTTGGCACCTGTGCGATCGGCGAGCGCGCGAGCCGCGGTGAAGGCACCCGGCACGCTGGCCATGCGCTCACCGACGAGGATCACGGCGTTGTCCGAGAGTTTGCTGATGAACTCGTCGCCGAGTGCGTTCAGCACTCGTGCCTCGTCACCGGCGGCGGTCGCGATCAGGTGCGCGTCCAGCTTGGTGAGGCCGAGTGAGGCGTAGGGGGCGATGGCCGCCACCTTGGTGCGCTTCTTGCTCACGGCCTTGCGCAGGCGCAGGTGCACGATGGGGCTCTCGTCCTCCGGCTCGAAGCCGACGAGCAGCACGTAGGAGGCCCTGTCGAGGTCGCTGTAACTGACGGCGACGCCGGTTCCCGCCACATATGCGGCCAGGAATGCGGCTTCCTCCGCCGAGTGCGGACGCGAACGGAAATCGACGTCATCCGTGCCAAGCACACCACGCGCGAACTTGGAGTAGGCCCAGGCATCCTCAACCGTGTGGCGGCCTCCGGTGATGACCGCCTTGCGACCAGCTGCCGCCAGGCCCTCGGCCGCCGCGGCGATGGCGACTGGCCACGAGGCAGGGCGCAGCACCCCTTCGGCGTCGCGCACAAGTGGCGTGGTGAGACGGGACGCCTCGGTGTAGGCGAAGGCGAAACGGCCCTTGTCGCAGTTCCATTCCCTGTTGACCTGCGGGTCGTTCCAGGCCAGACGGCGCTGGACCTCGCCACGACGGATATCGGTGCGGAGCGCGCAACCGGCGGCACAGTGCTCACAGGTGGTGGGCACAGAGACAAGGTCGAAGGGACGGGCCTTGAACCGGTACTTCTCGCTGGTCAGCGCGCCCACCGGGCAGATCTGGATGACATTGCCCGAGAAGTAGGAATCGAAGGGCTGCTCCTCGGAGATGCCCACCTGCTGGTCGGAGCCGCGCTCCATGAGGTCGATGAAGGGATCACCGGCGATCTCATCGGCGAAGCGCGTGCAACGAGTGCACATCACGCAACGCTCACGGTCCAGCAGGATCTGCGCCGAGACGTTGATGGGCTTCTCGAAGGTGTTCTTGGGGATGTCGAAGCGTGAATCGGCGCGACCGACCTGCATCGACTGGTTCTGCAGCGGGCATTCGCCACCCTTGTCGCAGACCGGGCAGTCGAGCGGGTGGTTGGCGAGGATGAACTCCATGACGCCGGCCTGCGCGGCCCTCGTCACCTCGGAGGTGGCACCCGTGTGCACCTTCATGCCGTCACCGCAGGGGATGGCGCACGAGGGCTGGGGCTTGGGCATGCCCTCGATCTCCACCAGGCAGGCACGGCAAACCGCGACCGGCTCCAGGTCCGGGTGATCGCAGAAACGAGGGATCTGGATGCCGAGCATCTCCGCCGCGCGGATGATCATGGTGCCCTTGGGAACCTGAAGCTCGATGCCGTCGATGGTGACGGTGATCGTCTCAACGGGCGCCGTCTCGACGGCCGGTGGGTTGGACATGATCGTCATGCAGATGCTCCTACAAGTGCCGCAGCCGGCGGGAACAGGACGTCCGCTGCCGTATGCATGCCCGCTTCGAACTCTTCGCGGAAGTACTTCAAGGCACCCGGGATCGGCGTTGCCGCAGCATCACCGAGCGGGCAGAAGGTGCGACCACTCATCTGCTTGCAGAGATCCTGCAGCAGTTCCAGATCACCGGCCTTGCCGTGGCCCGCCTCCAGGCGGTGCATGACCTCCTGGATCCAGAAGGTGCCTTCACGACAGGGCGTGCACTTGCCGCACGACTCGTGCTTGTAGAAGTGCTGCCAACGCGAGACGGCCTTGACCACGCTCGTGGTCTCGTCGAAGACCATGGGGGTGGCGGTGCCCAGCATGGTGCCCGCCGCGGCCATGTCCTCGTAGGTGAAGGGGACATCGAGGTGCTCAGCGGTGAGCATGGGCACCGAGGAACCACCGGGCAGCCAGAACTTCACCTGCCGTCCCTCGCGCATGCCACCGGCGTGCTCGATGAGTTCGCGCATGGTGATGCCGAGCGGGGCCTCGTAGACGCCGGGGCGGTTCACGTGACCGGAAACCGCCATCAGCTTGAAGCCCGGTGACTTCTCCGAACCCCACTGGCGGAACCACTGCACGCCGTTGCGCAGGATGTAGGGCACGTTGGCGATGGTCTCGACATTGTTGATGACCGTGGGCGAGGCGTAGAGGCCGGCGACCGCGGGGAACGGGGGCTTGAGTCGCGGCTGACCGCGGTGGCCCTCGAGGGATTCCAGAAGTGCCGTCTCCTCGCCGCAGATGTAGGCACCGCCACCCGGCTGCACCAGGACATCGATGTCGATGCCCTTGCCGTGCACGTTCCTGCCGAGGTGACCGGCCGCGTACGCCTCCGCGATGGCCGCGCGCATGCGACGGTGTGCGTGCGGCACCTCGCCACGGATGTAGATGAATGCATGCTTGGCGCGAATGGCGTGGCAGGTGATGGCCACGCCCTCGATCAGCGCGTGCGGGTTGGCCATGATGAGCGCGATGTCCTTGCAGGCACCGGGCTCGGATTCGTCGGCATTGACAACCAGGTAATGCGGCTTGCCGTCCTGCGGCACGAAGCCCCACTTCATGCCGGTGGGGAAGCCGGCGCCACCACGACCGCGCAGACCGGAGTCCTTGACCAACTGGATGATGGCGTCGGGATCGGTGTCGAGCGCCTGCTTGAGTGCCTCGTAGCCGTGATGGCGGGTGTAGCCGCCCAGGGTGTGGCTGTCCGGCTCATCCCAGTGGGCAGTGAGGATCGGGGTCAGCGTCATGTCACACCTGGCTTTCGGGGAGCATGTGGCCGGCGGCCTTGGCGGCGTTGAGACCGGCCAGCATCTTGGCGTCGGTGGCGTGTGCACCCTCGAGACCGTCGTCGAAGCCGGCAATGGTGCGCTCGCTGTCCTTGAGCGACCGGATGGCCGGACCTCGAGTGGAGTGCACCTCCTCACCGCGCTTCAGGCGCTCGACGAAGTCGCGCACCATGGCCACGGTGGCATCGTCGATGAATTCCCAGTCGATGGTGACGACCGGAGCGTGCGTGCAGGCGGCCTGGCATTCGATGCGCTCGAGCGTGAACATGCCGTCCTCGGTGGTCTCATCGTGGCCGGCGCCGAGATCGCTGGTGAGTGCGTCCCAGATGGCGTCGCCACCGAGCAGACCGCACATGGTGTTGGTGCAGACGCCTATGTGGTGCTTGCCGGTGTTGTGGCGCGAGTACATGGTGTAGAACGACGAGACAGCGGCCACTTCGGCGGTGGTGAGGTCGAGGATCTCCGCGCACATGGCGATGCCCTCAGGCGTCACATATCCCTCAACGCTCTGCAGCAGGTGCAGCATCGGGAGCAGTGCTGAACGCGGAACCGGGTAGCGGCCCACCAGCTCCTCCGCATCGCGACGGACATTTGCATCGAGCGACATCAGCGGTCCACCCCACCCATCACGGGATCGATACTTGCAACGGACGCAATCACGTCGGCGACCATGCCGCCTTCGCACAGTGCGGGAATCGCCTGCAGGTTGTTGAACGAGGGCTCACGGAAGTGCACGCGGTAGGGGCGCGTGCCACCGTCCGAGACCACATGTGCGCCGATCTCGCCCTTGGGCGACTCCAGCGGCACGTAGGCCTGACCTGTGGGGACCTTGAAGCCCTCGGTCACCAGCTTGAAGTGGTGGATCAGGGATTCCATGGAGGTGCCCATGATCTTCTTGATGTGCTCAAGGCTGTTGCCCTGGCCATCGCCCATGACCTGCAGCTGCGCAGGCCAGGCAATGCGCTTGTCGGCGACCATCACCGGCCCGGGACGCAGACGATCAAGGCACTGCTCGACAATCTTGATGGACTCGTCCATCTCGCGGATGCGGATGAGGAAACGTCCGTAGTTGTCACAGGTGTTCTCGGTGACGACGTCGAACTCGTAGGTCTCGTAATCGAGATACGGCTGCATCCTGCGCAGGTCCCAGGGCAGGCCGGTGGCACGCAACAGCGGGCCGGTGACGCCGAGAGCCACGCAGGCGGTGAGATCGAGGTACCCCGTACCGACGTTACGACTCGTCCAGATGGGGTTGTCGATCAGCATGTTGGCGTTGTCTTTGAGGTTCTTCTTGAGCTGCACCAGGGTGTCGGAGATGGTCTTCTCGAAACCCTCGGGGATGTCGTTGGCCACGCCGCCGGGACGCATGTAGGCGTTGTTCATGCGCAGGCCGGTGATGCCCTCGTAGATGTCGAGGATGAGCTCGCGGTCGCGGAAGCCGTTGGTCATGGCGGTGAGGGCACCGAGCTCCATACCGCCGGTACCGAGCGCCACCAGGTGCGACTGGATGCGGTTGAGTTCGAGCATCATGACGCGGATGACCTTGGCCCGCTCGGGGATGTCGTCGGTGATGCCGAGCAACTTCTCCACGGACATGCAGTAGGCGGTCTCGTTGAAGAACTGGGTGAGGTAGTCCATGCGCGTGACCAGCGTGACACCCTGCGTCCAGGAGCGGAACTCCATGGTCTTCTCGATACCGGTGTGCAGGTAACCGATGGCGCCGCGCGCCTCGATGACCGTCTCGCCCTCAAGCTCGAGGATCATGCGCAGAACGCCGTGGGTGGACGGGTGCTGTGGGCCCATGTTGACCACCACGCGTTCCTTGGCGCCTTCCGCGGCACCACGAACGGTGTCCCAGTCACCGCCGGTGACGGTGTGGACGCGACCCTCGGTGGTTTCGTAACCGGTGCTCATCAGTATGACCTCCGGGTATCGGGAGCCGCGTTGGTGGCACCCTTGAACTCGACGTCGATGCCCGACAGCGGGTAGTCCTTGCGCTGCGGGTGGCCCGGCCAGTCGTCGGGCATCATGATGCGGGTGAGCGCGGGATGGCCGTCGAAGATGATGCCGAAGAAGTCCCACGTCTCACGCTCGTGCCAGTCGGCACTGGGCCACAGTGATACGAGCGAGGGAAGGTGGGGATCAGCATCGGGGCAGGTGACCTCGAGGCGCACACGACGGTTGTGCGTCATGGACAGCAGGTTGACGATGACGTGCAGTTCCTTGCCAGCATCGTGCGGGTAGTGCACGCCCGATACACCCAGGCAGACCTCGAAGCGCAGCAACTCGTCGTCACGCAGAATGCGCGCCACCGTCAGCAGGTGCTCGCGGCGCACGAACATGGTCATTTCATCGCGATCGATGACGACGTACTCGACGGCGTCGATGTTCGCGTTCTGCAGGCGCTCGAACAGCACATCGGCGGCTGCATCGAACCAGCCGCCGAAGGGTCGCGAGGTCGCGCCCGGCATCGTCACCTGTTGGGTGAGTCCCGCGAAACCCGAGGTGTCACCGCTGTCCTTCACCTGGAAGGCGCCGGTGCGCACATCGATGACGTGCAACTCCTGCCGCTGTTCGGGAACGACTGCTTCGGTCATCGCACGAGACCCTTCATGTCCGCGATGGGCTTGGCACCGAGTGCGAGGCCCTCGAGTTCAACGACCTCGCGTTCACGATGGCCGCCCTGCTTGCGATTCTGTGCCTTCTCATGGATCTTCATGATGCCGTCGATGAGCTGCTCGGGCCGCGGCGGGCAGCCCGGCACGTACACGTCAACGGGCACGATGTGATCGACGCCCTGCACGATGGCGTAGTTGTTGAACATGCCACCGGAGGACGCGCAGGCACCCATGGAGAGCACCCACTTGGGTTCCGGCATCTGGTCGTAGACCTGACGCAGGATGGGCGCCATCTTGTTGGACAGCCGACCGGCCACGATCATCAGATCGGCCTGGCGGGGCGAGGCGCGGAACACCTCCATGCCGAAGCGGCCCAGGTCATAGCGGGGCGCCGCCGCCGCCATCATTTCGATGGCACAGCAGGCCAGCCCGAAGGTGACGGGCCACATGGATGACTTCTGCGCGTAGCCGACGAACTTCTCCAGCGAGGTGAGCAGCACGCCCTCGGGAAGCGACTCTTCAATACCCATTTGCGGCTCCTAATCCCACTCGAGTCCACCGCGACGCCAGATGTAGGCGTATACGACGAGCACCGAGGCCATGAACAACAGCATCTCGATGAGGCCGAACAGGGCCATCTGGTCGAAGGCCACGGCCCATGGGTAGAGGAAGACGATTTCGATGTCGAACACGATGTAGAGCATGGCGGTCAGGTAGTACTTGACGGGGAAGCGTCCGCCGCCAACCGGCTGAGGTGTGGGCTCAATGCCGCACTCGTAGGCGTCGAGCAGCGCGCGGTTGTAGCGCTTGGGTCCGATGAAGCCGGTCAACGCGACGACGCCTGCCCCGAAGACGCCTGCGAGTAGCCCCATGACCAGAATCGGAACGGCGAGGTTGTTCACGCTCTTGCCTCTCCTGACTGCCGTCTCGGCATACGTCAATAGATCGCTTGGAGTCTAGTGGGAATCGGACTTGCGCTCGGACGCGCGGGAGTGCCGAACGTCACTCCCCGGCACTGGGCGCAGACCAGTGGACGTCGACGTGAACCGAGCCCGACCGACCCTGTTGCGAACGCCAAATCTTGGTGTACGTGCCCGCTATTCAGCCTTGAAGGCACGATGGATGGCGACGATGCCACCTGTCGCATTGCGCCACTGCGGGCGCAACCAGCCGGCTTCACGGATGCGCTGGGCAAGCGCCGCCTGACCCGGCCAGCTGCTGATGGATTCCGCGAGATAGACGTAGGCGGCGGGGTTCGAGGAGGTGCGCCGGGCAATCCCGGGAAGCGCCTTCATGAGGTACTCGGAATACAGCGTGCGCAGGTGGCGATTGGTGGGACTGGAGAACTCGCAGATCACCAGGGTGCCGCCCGGCTTCGTCACGCGCAACATCTCGGAGAGCGCCCGATGCGTGTCCTGCACGTTGCGCAGCCCGAAGGAGATGGTGACCGCATCGAAGACACCATCGCGGAACGGCAGGTTGAGGGCATCGCCGGCCACGAAGGGCAACTGCGGCTGGCGCCGCTTGCCCTCCTGCAGCATGCCCAGGCTGAAATCGCAGGGCACCACCTCCGCGCCCTTGGCCGCGAAGGGGGCGCTGCTGGTGCCGGTACCGGCTGCCAGGTCGAGGATGCGCTCCCCCGGTTGGGGGTCGACAGCACGCAGCACCAGGTTTCGCCAGATGCGGGTCTGGCCGAGGGCCAACAGATCGTTAACCAGGTCATAGCGCCTGGCCACGCGGTCGAACATGGCGGCCACCTCGGACGGGGCCTTGTCCAGATCAGCCCGCAGGCCTTGGGGATGCTGCTCGTTCGTCATGCTGTTGACCTCCACACGTGCTTCGGGCTCAGGCTCGGTGGGGTCGAACTCCTCGATGCCGTCACCGTCGTCGTCGTGCCGCACGTTACCCAACTGCGCGAGCGGCTCGCCCGCAGCCGGCGGGTCCGCAGGCGCCTCATCATGTCGCGGCGTCATGTACCACTGCAGCCGGGCAACGGCATCGACCCGTACTGGCTCGGGGGGCGCGACACGTGACTTCTTCACCCCCACATCCTGCCATCGCAAGCGAGGTGCTGCAGGGCGCCACCCGCCATGCGGGCGTCATCGCCGTCGGTGCGGCTTGGCCGCACGCGACGCGCGGGTACCCTGCTCGCATCATGTCGACCATTGCCGTCGCGGAGGAACCCCTTCCCTCCAGCGTGCCGCTGCTGCGGGTGCGCACCATTGAACTTCCTGCACTCGGGGGATCGCTCCTCGACCTGCTCCCCTCCCCATCGGCCTTCTCGTGGGTCCGCGGTGACAGCGGGCTCGTCGGTTGGGGCGAGAGCGCACGCGCGGTGGTGAACGGCCGGGAGCGCTTCTCCCGCGCCCAGCGCTGGTGGTCGGACGTGGTGCGCGCCGCCGATATCGACGATCCGGTGCACGTGCCCGGCACCGGCGCAGTGGCCTTCGCCTCGTTCGCCTTCGAGCCCGGTCGCTCCGTACTCGTCGTGCCATCGGTGGTGGTGGGTCGCTCCGGCGGCCGCGCCTGGGTCACCACCATCGTCCCTGCCGACCAGCCATCCCCTTCGGCTGACGCGGCTCTGGCCACAGCACGGGAGCCGCTGGCGGCACCGCAGTCCGTGCAGTGGGGGGAGGGCACTCGCGACAACAAGTCCTGGCAGCGGGCAGTGGCTGAGGCGGTGGAGCGCATCAACCGCGGGGAACTGGACAAGGTGGTGCTGGCCCGCGACATCGTCGCCACCACGGCCAACCCCATCGACACCCGTTTCCTGATGCAACGACTGGCCGAGCGCTACCCCGAATGCTGGACCTTCCTGGTGGACGGCCTGGTCGGTGCCACTCCCGAGTTGCTCGTGCGTCGTCGCGGTGACGTGGTCACTTCGCGGGTGCTGGCCGGCACCATCCGTCGCGGCAGTTCGGCGGCGCTCGACCTGAATCTGGGCGAGGAATTGCTCGCGTCCGACAAGGACCAGCAGGAACACGAGTACGCAGTCACCTCGGTGGCACAGGCACTCAGCGCGCACTGCACCGATCTCGACGTGCCCGACGCGCCGCGCCTGCTGCGGCTGGCCAACGTGCAGCATCTCGCCACCGACGTCACGGGGCGGCTGGCCGATGATGTTCCGGTGTTGTCGTTGGCGGCCTCGCTGCATCCGACGGCTGCCGTCTGCGGAACGCCGACCGAACGTGCGGCCGGTGTCATCCGCGCACTTGAGGGCATGGACCGCTCCCGCTATGCGGGACCGGTGGGATGGATCGATGGACGCGGAGACGGCGAGCTGGGCATAGCACTGCGCTGCGGCAAGGTGGATCTCGCCGACCGTCGACGAATCCGCCTGTTCGCGGGCTGCGGGATCGTGTCCGGTTCGGACCCGGCCAGCGAACTGGCGGAATCCAACGCCAAGCTGGAACCGATGCGCTATGCCCTGGGCGGCTGAGCCGCAACTACAGCAAAGACTCCAAGCCTCGGATGAGCCCGTGCACGCCCATGACTTTGCGGGCCGCGAACAGGGTGCCCTCCACATAGGGCTGCGGTGACTCGCCTGCTTCGAACGTCACCGTGACGCGCTGACCCGGCAGGGCGAACACCACTGCCGTCGACACCACGAACCCAGGCAGCCGCACCGAGTGCACTCGAGTGCCGTCGATGTCCGCGCCGCGCGCCTCCTTGGGACCTGAGATCTCGTCCATCGGCACGGTCAGGTGCGGGCGCTGCACCGCGCTGAGCTTCTCCGCCAACTCCCGCGCGGTTCCACTCGGCACATCGACCTTGCCGGCACTCGCGTAGTCGATGACCTCCCAATGGGGCACATGCTCGGCAATGGCGAGCGCCGCCTTCTGGGCCAGTGCCGCCGTGATGGCGAAGTTGCCAGCCGCGATCACGCCGACGCCCGCGGCATCCGCAGCACGAGCTATGTCTTCGTAATCCGCAGCCGTCAGCCCGGAACTGCCGATCACCACTTGCTTGCCGGCTGCGATGGCGAGCAGCACATGGGTTTTCACGAACTGGTGGCTGGTGTAGTCGATGTAGACGTCACAGTTCTCCATCGCCTCCTCGACCGTCCCCACCACGGGGACATCCCAATGCCCACCGCCGATGACGTCGCCGAGGTCACGACCCGTCCTACTGCGTGCCACTGCGGCCACCAGTTGCAGGTCCTGGCTTTCGCGAATGGCCATGGCAATGGGAGTACCCGTCCAGCCGGTTGCGCCACCGAGTGCGATGCGGATCATGACTGCCCCACTCCCTTCAGGGTGAGGGTGTCCTGCGCGGAGGCACGGACAGCTTGGACGCTGAAGGGCCACGGATAGGTGCGGCCGGCGGCCCAGGCGTCGACCTGGTCGACGTAGTGCGGGGAATAGGCGTGGCCGCTCTCACCTGTGAGGTTGACCCATGTGCTGTTGTCCCAGTTGGAGAGATCCAGCACCTGGCGCATCGATGGCAACCACGTGACGTCATACCCGAGGTCCAACTGCCAGCTGGTTGCGACCACCACCGATGAGGATCCGGAAACACTGATGGGGCCGCGGTTGAAGAGCCTCTCGATGACGGCGATGCCGCTCTTGCCCAGGCTCTGGTTGGTGAGCGTGAGCGTGTGCAACTCGCCCCAACTCCTGCCCCCGTCGCCAGTGCTGGGGTCGATCCCCAGCTCGGTCATGGCTTCGGCCAGCGCGCGCGTGATCATGTCCTTGCGGGTCTCGATCACATTCCTTGTACGTACGTCGTCCCACCATTTGTTGGTGGGATCGGCCAGTAGGTGGCGCATCACCTCGAACCATCGATCCTGGCCGTCGATGATGACGGCCTTCGGCAACTCATCGCGGAAGACGTCGAGCGCCAGGTGCCGCCAGAAGGAGGCGAAGAGCGCCGCACCGCGAGAATCCGCGTTCATCTGAAAGCCCTGGCTACCCCACTCGGTGAGCAGCCGGGTGGCCGTGTTCGACACATCCTCCGCTGCTGCCGGCACCAGTACGCGTGCCAGGTCGTCCTGGGCATCCATCTGCAATTGCTGCATCAGCGTGATGGAGACCTTGGTCCCCGAGGCGATAGTGCGCGCCAGCACATCCCGGATGCGTTGCGAACGCGAACCGTAGGACCAGTCGGTGGTGAGGAAATAGGGGTAGGTGCGATCGCGGATCACCGCTTGGTTGGCGGTGACGATGAAGCCTTCACGGGGATTGAGCACGGATGGCAGGGCCTTGAAGGGGATATAGCCCACCCACTTGTACTTCGAGTCCCAGCCCGGCACCGGCCAACGCCCGTCGTAGCCGCTGCGAATGGGGATGCGGCCCGGCGCCTGATAGCCGATGTTGCCGTTGACATCGGCATAGACGAGGTTCTGCGCCGGCACCTCGAAGGTGCGCGCAGCCGCACGGAATTGGCGCCAGTTGGCGGCACGGTTGAGCATGAAGACCGCGTCAGCTGTGCGGCCCGGCGTGAGCGCGGTCCAGCGCAAGGCGACGGCTGTGCCCTGGCCAGCGGCCGCCTTGGCGTAGTCCTTGCTGGCATCGGAGATGAGTGGGCCGTGCATGGTGGAACGGGCGAGCCACCGCACATCCTTGCCACCCGCAACATGGATGGTCTGGACGATGGAGTGGATGGGCAGGGAGGCCCCGTCCACCTGGTAGGTATCGCCCCGGGTCTTCTCGATCACCAGATCCGATACGTCCGGCCCCAGGTTGGTGAATCCCCAACCCACGCGCGCGTTGTGGCCGATGATGATGCCCGGGAATCCGCTGAAGGACCAACCGGCTACGTCGAAGGTGCAGTTGCTGGTGATCTGCAGGCAGTGCAGGCCCACCTGCGTCCACACCGACGGCATCTGGGCCGTCAGGTGCGGGTCATTGGCGAGCAGGGGCTTGCCCGTCGTCGTGTATTTGCCGGATACCACCCAGGAATTGGAGCCGATGCCCGGGGTCTTGGTGCCGAAGTAGGCCGGCAGCTTGCGGATGAGTGCCGCGATGTCCCGCATGGTGCCAGCGGTGTTGGGCAACGCCGGCGCCTTGGCATCGAAGGTGGTGAGGTTGACGACGCCACCCTGCGTCACGATCGGGGCGTTACGGCTATACGGATACGGCGGGTACAGCTCCTCAGCTCGCTTCACCCCGACCGCGGCTGCGGCCATGGTGCGATCGAGCTCGTCGTCAAGATTGCCGCGCAGATCCCAGGCCATGGCCTTGAGCCATGAGACCGAGTCCACTTCCGTCCAGGGCTCGGGCACGTAGTTCTTCAGCTGCAGGCCCAGAATGGCGTATTCGAGCGACCTGCTCTTGCCGTCCTGGTGCTCCGCCAACCAGGCGTTCACACCCTGCGCGTAGGCGCGCAGCAGGGCCACCGTCTCCGGCTTGAGCAGGGCGATCTCCCGCTCGGCGACGCGTCGCCAGCCCAGCGTGCGCAGGAATTCATCGGTCTGAAGCTGGTCCTTGCCGAAGAGCTCGGAGAGCCGACCCGCCGTGATGTGACGGCGGAAATCCATCTCCCAGAAGCGATCCTGGGCGTGCACGAAACCCTGCGCGAACATGAGGTCGTGGTCGGTGCTGGCATAGATCTGCGGCACCCCGCGTGCATCGCGCAGCACGCGCACATCATGGTTGAGCCCGGGGACGTCCAGCGTGCCCGAGGTCTGCGGCCACGAGGCGCGCACCACGGTGTACCCGTAGGCGCCCACACCCAGCCCAACCACTACGACAATCGCCACCGACACCGTGAGGATCCGACGCAGTCGCTTCATGAGCTACCCCCGCAAGTTGACGACGATGACGTTGATGCCACCGTCGTTGCGCGCGCTCCGCAACGCGCTGGTCAAGGCGGACTTGTCATTGACTTCGTGTGCACGTGCGCCGAAGCCACGGGCGATGGTGACGAGATCACGGTTGTGTGGGGTGCCGTACACGCGCTTGAAGAGCTCGTGGTACTCGGGGGCACCCTGCTCGAGGGTCTCGAAGATGCGACCCCCGTTGCTGTCGAGGACCACCAAGGCCATATCGGGCACCGGCGACTGTGCTTCGATGAGCAAACCGTTGATGTCATGCAGGAAGGTGAGATCCCCCAGCAGGGCCAGGGCAAAAGCATGCGGTCGGCGCAGCTGGTGGGCCAGCGCGGCGCCGATGGCCGACGATACGACCCCGTCGATGCCATTAGTGCCACGATTGATGAACGAGGTCATCACGTCGTCGAAGGCGGGCGCTACCTGCTCCGCGTAGCGGATGGTGCTGGATGGCCCGTACCAGACGAGATCGCCGGGTTCCATCGTCGCCAGCGCCGCTGCCGTCATTGCGGCCGGGGCACTTGGGGCCCGGGCAGCGGCGAGTGCATCCTCCGCGCGCCAGGCGGCCAGCCACGACGCATCAACAGGCGACAGCCTCGAGACATCCGGCAACCGTGGCAACTGCGCCGCCACCGTTGCCAAGGGGTCGACAGCGGCGCGGCCGACGGCAACGTGCCGACCGGCATTGCGCACGAAGGCGGCCACACTTCGCGACAGTGCGAAACGCCCCAGTGTCACCACGACCTCGGGGCGCAACTCCGGATTCGCGAGGCAGGCCGGATAGTGCGTGATGGCACAGATGCCTAGCCGCGCACCGCTCCCCGGCTCGGCCAGGACGGGCCATCCCAGCTGCGATGCGAACGCTCCGACATCCTCTGCCTGGGAGGGATCGGAGGTGATGATGACGCCCTTGGGCGTGGCACCGCCGGAGGGCCAGATGCCCGACCAGTTGCCGCGCGGCACCTCTGCCGAATGACGGGGTGCTGCCACCGGTGGCAAGCCGTTGGTCCATGAGCTATCGCCGTCACCTGGCACCAGCGGCTCCGCGAAGGGCAGGTTGATGTGCACGGCGCCGGGCATGGTGGTGGCGTTGCCGTGCGCGGCAGCGACCGCGTCTGCGATCAGGCCCCGCCAGTGCGCGTCCAGCTGGTTGCTGGCAATCGGGGCCTCCAAGGACTTGAGCACGGCGACGCCGAAGAGCTCACGCTGGTTGATGGTCTGGTTGGCCCCCTTGCCGCGGAGGACGGGGGGGCGATCAGCGGTGATGAGGAGCAGTGGCACCCCGGCCTCGGTGGCCTCGAAGGCCGCCGCATGGAAGTGCGCTGCTGCGGTACCCGACGTGCAGACGACGGCAACCGGAGCGGCCAGCCGCTTGGCCAGACCCAACGCGAGGAAGGCGGCGGAACGCTCATCAACCCGCACATGCAGACGCAGCCTGTTGGCGCCGGCGGCCTGGGCCAGGGCAATGGAGAGCGGACCGTTGCGGGAACCCGGTGCGAGCACCACCTCACCGATGCCACTGCGCAGAAGCCCGTCCACCAGGGCTCGCGCCTGCACCGTGCTCGGATTCGTCATCTCGCCCCCTGCCCGGCAATGCCGGCATGTTGCCACGCCCGCAGCAAGCGTGCACGCCAACGCTCGCGCATGTCGTCATCGACGAGGCCGGCCGGGTCGAACTGCAGGGGAACGGTCCTCGTGACGCGCAGTGCACCGTCGGTGACGGTCTGCGGTGCCGGCACCACATCGTGGGCAAGCAGCGCGCCGGTGCCCAGGCCACAGGCCAAGGACAGCTCCGGCAGGCATGCGGCCAGCCAGAGTCCGCTTGCCAATCCCACCGAGCTGTCGAGACTGCCGGACACCACCACTGGCAGGGCGCATTGCGCGGCCAGTTCCAGTGCCGGCATCAGGCCACCCAGGGGGATGGCCTTGAACACCGCGACATCCGCGACCTCACGCAGGGCGGCCACGGCTCTGCCCGGGTCGTTGCTCAGGCGGATGCCCTCATCAACGGCCACCCGCACGTCAATGCGCCGTCGCAGTTCCTGCAGGTCCGTCAAGTCGGCGACCGGCTGCTCCACGTACTCCAGGCCACCCGCAATGGCGTCAAGCACGGCGACCCTTTCCACCGCCTGGGTCAACGTCCAACGCTGGTTGGTGTCGATGCGGATCGCCCCCTGCACTCCGGCATCGTCGAGCGCGCCCCGGATGATGGCCACCCGTTCGATGTCCGCATCGAAGTCAGGCGCGCCCACCTTGGTCTTGATGGTGGTGCAGCCCTGTTGCAGTGCCTCCTCCAGCAGCGCGCGCGTGGTCTGCGCATCGGTGCTGGGAATGATGGCGTTGACGGGCACCCGTTCACGCAAGGGCTGCGGCCAACTCCCGAAGGCCTGCTCCATAGCCGCAGCCAGCCAGCGGCCGGCATGCACGTCACTGTGATCAGCGAAGGGCGCGAACTCACCCCAGCCGGACGGCCCCTCGATGAGCAAGCCCTCCCGCACCGTCACGCCACGGAATTCACGGCGCAGGGGCAGGGCGAAGACCTGCGCAACCGCAAGCACCTCGTCGGGTGTCACGGGCGCTTGGGGAATCGTCCGAAGTCGGGGCGTCGCTTCTCCTTGTACGCGTTGCGACCCTCCTGCGCCTCCTCGGACATGTAGAAGAGCAGCGTGGCATCACCCGCCAACTGCTGCACGCCGGCCAGTCCGTCGTCGGCCGCGTTGTGGGATGCCTTGAGCATGCGCAGGGCCAGCGGCGAGTACTCGAGCATCTCGCGCGCGTATTGCACGGTGGCGATCTCGAGGTCCGCCAACGGCACCACCTCGTTCACCAGGCCCCAGTCGTAGGCCTGCTCCGCGCCGTACTGGCGACACGTGAACCACACCGCGCGGGAGCGCTTCTGCCCGACGCTGGCAGCCAGCAGCCCTGACCCGTAACCGCCGTCGAAGGACCCGACACGGGGCCCGGTCTGCCCGAAGCGGGCGTTGTCCGCGGCGATGGAAAGGTCGCATACAACATGCAGCACGTGACCACCGCCGATGGCGTAGCCGGCAACCATGGCGATCACGGGCTTGGGCGTGCGGCGGATCTGCACCTGCAGATCGAGGACATTGAGGCGGCCGATGCCTGCCTTGGCCACATCGTCCCCGCCCAGGTAGCCGTCATCTCCGCGGATCACCTGGTCGCCCCCTGAGCAGAAGGCCCAGTCACCCTGCCCGGTGAGGATGATGACGCCGATAGAGGGATCGTCCCGCGCCACATCGAAGGCCTGCTTTAGCTCGACAATGGTCTGCGGCCGGAAGGCGTTGCGCTTGTGGGGGCGGTTGATGGTGATCTTGGCGATGCCCGCGTCCTCACCGGTGGAGACCTCGTAGCGGATGTCCGAGTAGCTGCCCTGGGCCCGCCAGTCGCAAGCCGGGGTGATCGACGAATGTGCCGGATCCTCGGCCGCTGGTGATGAGGGGTCCACCACTGGTGGCAGGACGTACCGGGTTCGCGTATCCACTGGACGGATTCCTTTCGTTCGCCGCCTAGGCTATCCGGCGATGTCCAACCTTGTACTTTCCCTCCAGCCCGGCCCCAACGGGGTCCGCGAAGCCGTCAGTCGCCTGCGCGAGGTGCTCGACGGTGGTCGTTCCGTCACGCTGCTCCCGGACCGCGTCACCACGCCTCCGGCCGGGCACATGACAGCGCAGGGCTGTGTGGTGCTCTCCACCAGCGGTTCCACCGGGGAGGCCCGCGGGGTCGAGCTCGACCTCGACGCCATGCTGGCCAGCGCCCACCTGGCAGAGGCGCAGTTGGGAGGGCCGGGCCTCTGGCTCACCGCCATTCCCGTGAGCGGTGCCGGCGGGCTCAACACCGCGGTGCGGTCGCTGCTCAACGGACATGAGCCGGTGGTGTGGGAAGGCGTTGCTGGTGCGGCACATTTCGACGGCCGCGCCATCGTGCCCTCGCTCCGGACATTGCGCAGCAGGGCCGATGCCGCGGGTCTGCGCGCCTACGCCTCATTGGTTCCCACCCAGGTCGCACGGCTCCTGGCCTTCGCCAACGTTGACGATCTCGATTCCATCGAAGCCCTGCGCGAGTTGGCACACCTCGACGCTGTGCTCATCGGTGCTGATGCGCTCGGCGACCAGCTTCGTATCGCACTGCGCGCCTACGGCATCCACTTCATCACCACCTACGGTGCCACGGAGACCTGCGGTGGCTGCCTGTACGACAACCGCCCCTTCACCGATACCAAGGTGGAGATCGAGGGCGAGGAACCCGGACGCCTGGTCATCACCGGGCCCACCGTGGCCTCCCGGTATCTGGACGACGACCCTGACCTGCTGCACCGGCAATGGCGCTCGAACGACATCGGGCGCTGGCGCCTGGGCCATCTGGAACTCGTCGGCCGCCTTGATGACGTGGTGAAGGTGGGGGGTGTGGCACTGGCGCTTCCGCTCATCGCCAATGCCCTGCGCACGCTGGCCGGTACGGTGGACATAGCGGTGCTGGCCCGTGATGACAGCGAGTGGGGCCATGTGCCGATCGCCTTCGTGGCCAACTGCGAACTCAGCGACTCCACGCTTCGCCAGTATGCCGCCTCGGCCACGGGCCGCACCTCGATCCCGCTCGATATCGTGCGCGTGAGCGAACTCCCCTTGCTAGCCAACGGCAAACTCGATCGGCAACAACTGCTGGCGATGGTGAAGTAGGTGGCCACAACTTCCCAGTGGCTCGCTGCAACACGTCCGCGCACACTGCCAGCAGCCGCCGCCCCTGTGGTCGTGGGCTGGGCCAGCGCTTGGCATGACGCACTGGGCAAGGGCATCTCCCACCTCGACGCCCTGCTGACGCTCGTGGTCGCGCTGGCACTCCAGGTCGGGGTCAACTTCTCCAACGACTACAGCGATGGCATACGCGGAACCGATGAATTGCGCGTGGGTCCGGTTCGCCTGGTGGGCCAGCGGCTGGCTCCAGCATGGCAGGTGAAGGCCATGGCCTTCCTATGCTTCGGCCTGGCCGCGGTGGTGGGCTTGCTGGTGGTGGCCCGCACGGGAGAGTGGCGGCTGATCGCCATCGGCGCTCTGGCCATCGTCTCGGCCTGGTTCTACACCGGTGGCAAGAACCCCTACGGCTACCTGGGGCTGGGCGAGGTCTTCGTGTTCGTGTGGTTCGGCCTGGTGGCGGTACAGGGCACCGTGTTCGTGCTGCTGCACCATGTCACCACCCTGGGCTGGCTCTTCGGCGTCGGCGCCGGAGCGCTGTCCTGCGCACTCCTCGTCGCCAACAACTTGCGTGACGTCCCCACCGACACCCTGACGGGCAAGCGCACTCTCGCCGTCCGCCTAGGCGCCACCAACACCCGCTGGCTCTACATCGGTCTCATCTGGCTGGCGCTGCTCATGCCCATCGCGGCCATCGCCATCGGGAACACGCGCTGGCTGGCCCTGGGCCTGGTGGCGGCGCTCGTCGCCCACACGCCCGGCTGGGCGGTGATCCGCGGCGCCACCGGCCGAGACCTGCTGCCTGTGCTGGCCAGAACCGGACAGACCCTGCTGGTGTGGGCCGCTGCCATCAGCCTGGGCCTGGGCCTGGGCGCGCAGTTCTGATTGCCTGAGGCACTTCACCGCCTGGGCAGGTATCAGGCGCGGTCGCGCTGTGCTGCGTGAAGATCCCGCGGCTCCCGGCGACGGAGCGCGGCGCACGGGCACCCAGCCGCGGCAAACGCCTGCGTCAGTCCTCGTCCTCTTTGCGGGTGTCGGCGTCGATACGGGCGTTGATTCGCGCAAAGAGCCCGCCCACTGAGCGCCCCAGTTGATCTCGTTGGCGATCCAGCAGCACTAACGAGAGCAGGCCACTCACCAGGAACGCCACCACCGCCAGGGCGATGGATCGGAGCCCGAAGAGGTAGGCCACAGCACCCACGGCAAGCAGCAGGGCCAGACGCAGGGTCGAGTAGCGGATGAATGCGAGCATCACTTGCCCTCTCCGCGATTGCGCCAGTCGCGCAGTCGCTTCTTCCAGACCTCATCATCGAGGCTGCGCAGGAAGCGCGGATCGTCGTCCGGCGCCGCTGCGCGGATCCGCCGTTGCCGCCCGAACACGAACCACAGCAGGGTCCCCAGCCCGGGCAGGAGCAGCGTCAGCAACACCCAGGCATAGCGGGGCAACAGGTTGGGATTGCGTGTCATCGAGGCCTCGACGATGAAGTACAGCCACACCGCGGCCAGCACGAAGAAGAGCAGCGTGCGCATCAGAGCGACACCTTCCAGAATCCACTGGTCTGGATCCGCATCCAGATCGAGAGTTGGTCCCACATGCCCGTTACCAGCAGCAGGCCCAGCACGATGAGCATGGCACCACCGAACTGCTGCACGCGGTGGCGACGCGTGCGCATCCAGCGCAGGGCACCGAGAGAGCGTTCGAAGAAGAGCCCGATGGCGATGAAGGGCAGCCCCAACCCCAGGCTGTAGAGCAGGGAGAGCAGGGCACCGCGCCAGGCACTGCCCTCGCTGAAGGCGAGCGTCTGCACGGCGGCCAGCGTGGGTCCCACGCATGGCACCCAGCCCAGACCGAAGGCGATGCCCAGCAATGGCGACAACAGCACCCCACCGCGCCCTCGCATACGCGGACCGAACTCGCGCTCGAAGACGGGGATGCGGCCGAGATAGGCCAGGCCCAGCAACAGCACCAGCACGCCGAGCAGCCGGGTGATGGCGGATTGGTGCTGCGCGAGTACAGAACCGATGCCGCCGAAGGCAGCACCATAGGAGACGAAGAGCAGGCCGAAGCCGAGCGTGAAGCCGACGGTGCCGGCGAGCACACGCTGGCGGTGGCGGCGCCCCTCCAGCAGCTCGTCTGCGGAGAGCCCGGTGATGAGCGAGATGTATCCCGGCACGAGCGGCGCCACGCAGGGGCTGAGGAAGGAGACGAGTCCTGCCAGCAGCGCGAGCGGTCCGGCGAGCAACAGCGAACCGCTGGCAATGGTGTCCGTCGCCATGGCGAGGACGGTCATGCGCCCACACCCTTGTTGGAGCGCGCCACCAACTCCGCGCAGGGCTCGGAATAGGTGATAACGCTCAGCTCATCGTCGTCGAAGGTGAGCGAGGTGACGGAGGCCAGCGCGCACTGACGCTTGCGCGGGTCGTGCCAGAGGCGACGCCTCTCGGCATCCAACCGCGCCACCCAGATCGGAAGCTGATGGGAGACCAAGGCCGCCTCGTGCCCGCGTGCTGCTGCTCGCGCGTCAATGACAGCAACACGCATGCGCGCCGCCACCTCCACGTACTCCTCGCCCCAAGAGGGCTTGAAGGGGTTGTACAGGTGCCGCCAGGCACGTGGCTGCTTCAGCACGCCGTCGCCCACGGAAACACGCTTGCCCTCGAAGACATTGGTGGCCTCGAGCAGGTGCTCGTCAGTGTTGACCGGCAGCCCCAGCCGGCCGGCGAGCGGTGCAGCGGTCTGCTGCGCTCGCTGCAGCGGCGAGGCCACGACGTGCGTGATGTCACGATCGGCCAGGAAAGCGCCCACAACCTCCGCCATCTCCTCACCCAAGGCGGACAGGCGATAGCCGGGAAGCCGCCCGTACAGCAGCTTCTCGGGGTTGAACACCTCGCCATGACGGACCAGGTGGACGGTGGTGCGAACGCTCATTGATGACTCCTTGGAGTCAAGGCTATTTCACTTTGCGTCGGCCGTTGGGAGTCGCTTTGGGGGCGGACACGGGCGTGCGCACAGCCGCGGGCTGGGCCGGGGATGCCTCCGCCTCACGACGCGCCAGCGCGAAATCGACCAGAGCCTCGGCCAGCGCAGCATGGGTGGGGGTGCTCGCCACCACATCAACCCGCAGTCCGTGCTCCTCCGCCGTCCTGGCCGTGCTGGGCCCGATGCAGGCGACAACAGTGCTGGCATGCGGCTTGCCCGCGAGTCCTATGAGGTTGCGTACCGTGGCAGAGGAGGTGAACACGACGGCATCGAAGCGGCCCGTCTTGATGGCCTCACGAGTGCTGGCAGCCGGTGGCGCGGAGCGCACGGTGCGGAATACCGTCACCTCCTCCGTCTCCCAGCCCAGTGCAGCCAGGCCGGCGGCCAGCGTCTCGGTGGCGATCTCGGCCCGCGGGATCAGCACCCGGCTCATTACCTCGTCGCCCTCCTCCGCCACCGGGAATCCGTCCAGCAATCCCTGGGTGGTGTGCGGATGCACCAGCTCGGCGAACATGCCTCGTGCGGCAAGTGCGGCAACCGTGTCCTCACCGACAGCGGCAACGCGGGTACCGGCGAAGACGCGGGCATCGAGCCCGTACTCGCGGCACTTGTCCCACACCGCTGTGAAGGCATTGGCGCAGGTGAACACCACCCAGCCGAAGCGGCCCTCGACCAGGCCTGTCACTGCGCGCTCGATCTGCTGGGGTGTGCGAGGTGCCTCCACCGACAGCGTGGGCACGTGCGTGGTCACCGCGCCATCGAGTTCCAGCGCCTGCGTGAGTTCCCCCAGCGCGTCCTTGGTGCGTGGCATCAGCACCCGCCAGCCCAGCAGCGGCAGCTGCTCGAACCATTCGACGGCGCTGCGCACGGGCTCGCCCAGGAAGACGGTGCTGTCGGGCCCCAGCAGCTTGACATCGACGATTGACTCGAAATCCGCGAGTTCGCCGGTGATGGTGCACTGCTGGACACTGCCCGCATTGCGCACCACGCGGAAGGGGGTGCTCGGCGGATTGCCCGCGGCACGCAGCGCCGCGAGCGCACGCGGTGTGGCACCGCCTGCGCCCTTCACCACCAAGGTTTCGCGCGGTGCCATTGACCAGACGGTCGAGGGGTCCGCGGCATCCACCACGCGCACCTCCCGGATCTGCTGGCCGGTGAGGGAGACACCTGCATAGGTCGCCGCAACCGTCGTGCTCGAGACACCGGGGATCACGTTCAGCTGGCCCAGAGCCTGCAGTGCCTGCAGCTCCTGTGCCAGCACGCCGTCCCACACCGGGTCTCCGGCGATGAGCCGGACAACCTGCTGATGTCGCTTGAGGGCATCGCGCACCGCCCGCGTGCGCTGCGCCAGGGAAGCCCCCGCCACCGGCACCACCTCCCCAGTGGCGAATTCGCAGGCCAGCGTCTCCAGCTCCGCGTCCGCGATGACCGCTCCGGCTGCGGCCAACGCATCCACCGCGAGCAGTGTCAACAGCCGCCCGTCCTGACTGCCGGTCCCAACGATGGTGATCCGTTGCCGCATCACTCCCCCTCACGTCGCGAATCGCGGCCCAGCGACCGCTGTTGTTCATGGAATGCGAGCAGCTGCAGTTCGACACCGAGATCGACGTCACGTACCGCCACACCCGCTGGCACCGAGAGCACGACGGGTGCGAAATTGAGGATGCCCGTGACGCCAGCGGCCACCAGCTCGTCAGCCACCGGCTGAGCGCCCTCGGCGGGTGTGGCGATGACCGCGATGACCGCATGGGTGCGGCGGATGATGCGGGCCAGATCGGCCATGGGCTGGATCACGAGGCCGCCGACCACCGCCTCACCCGCACGCAACTGATCGGCGTCGACGATGCCCACCACTCGGAAGCCGCGCGAGAGGAAGCCCGCGTAATTGGCCAGGGCCATGCCCAGATTGCCGCCGCCCACGATGACCACGGGCCAGTCCTGCTCCAGGCCAAGTTCGGCCGCAAGCGCATCACGAAGGCCGGGCACGTCGTAGCCGACGCCGCGGGTGCCGTGGCTGCCGAGCACGGCGAGGTCCTTGCGCAACTGTGCGCTGGAGACGCCGCAGGCGGCTGCGAGTTCCTCACTGGAGATGGAATCCACACCCGCCAGATCGGAGAGCACCCGCAGGTAGACCGGGAGCCTGGCGGCGGTGGATTCGGGCACGCGACCTGAGGGCTGCATCATCCACCTCCTCAATCGGCGCCAAAACGGGACCCCGCGCCGTTGCGGTGACAGGCAGATGCTACGTGCGAGCCGTGGGGGCGTCCCAAATGGCGAGGTCCTTACGCCCACCATCTGGACAGTAGGTGAGCCGCGAAGGGCGCAGGGCCTATTTCCGGCGCTTGCGGCCCAGTGCGGCCGCGGCCAGGCCGGCGGCGATTCCCGCGCCCACAGCCATATTGGGGTTGGCGGGGCTCTGGGTGTCACGCCAGGCCCGAGTACGCCGGTACTCGACGATGAGCCAACCCTTGCGGCGGGCCAGTCGGCGCAGTGCGCCGTCAGGATTGACGGCCACGGCATTGCCCACGGCGCTCAGCATGGGCAGGTCATTAGAGGAATCGGAGTAAGCGGTTGAGCGTGTGAGATCGAGCTGGCGCTCGGCCGCGATGCGCTGGATGGCCTCTGCTTTGGCCTGGCCGTGCATGGTCGTGCCCAGGATGTGCCCCGTGTAGCGCCCGTCCTTGACCTCGGCGCAGGTGCCGAGGCCGCCGGTGAGGCCCAGCCGCTCGGCCAGCATGCCGGCCACGTCGTTGGGGGCAGCGGTGACGAGCCACACCTCCTCGCCACGCTCGAGATGCGCTCGCGCGATACGCAGTGTGCCGGGCCAGAGCTTGTTGAGCATGATCTCGTCGACGACGCTCTGGCAGACATCGAGCATGACCAATTGGTCACGTCCACCGATGAAGGCCATCGAGGTATCGGTAACGAACTTGAGGTCCTTCACATGCTCCTTGCCGGAGGTGAGGAACTTCCACTGCTTCCAGGCGTAACGGATGATCTGCCGCCAGGTGACGAGGTCACGTGCCGCCAGACCGCGGGCCAGGTAGTAGAGGGTGGCGCCGCGCAGCAGTGTGTTGTCCACGTCGAAGAACGCGGCCGTGCGCTGTGCGCCTCCACTTTCCGTCATGGCGCAAGCGTAAGGCCGCCCCTCGGATGAGGAGCGGCCCGGTGAGCGTGGCCGATCTAGAACGAAGCGTGTGAACTCGCTGCGAATCGTGGCGGGACACCCAGCCTCAGCAGCAGTTCTGAAACGCCGCTCGGCACAGAGGCGCGAACACGGATGTCGTCGATCCCCAGTGCGCAGGAATCGAGCCGGGCCCGATTGCGTGCTGCCGCCTCAGTCGCCGCCGCACAGCCGCGCGGTGACTGCAGGGCGGAAAGAGCGGCGAAGTCCGCCGCCGCTTGCGCCTGTTCGTGACGGATGTACAGCGAGCCGACAAGTGCGATCAAGGCCGCCATGGCCAGGAGACCGAGCATGAGGAGCGCCACCCAGGACTCCAGTACGCCCCGATCCTCAGCAGTCACCATGACGACTCCCGGAATGCAGTGGCGGACGCCGACTGCGTGATAGGAGTGGTGAAGCGCATGACCTGCAGCGAACGTGCCACGGTTACATCAACGAAGTCCCCTCGCACACGGAGTGACGCCTGCAGGTCGGGACGGGCGCCCATCGCCTGATGCAGTGACTGCTCAGCTGCCGCCCGATCCGGTTGAATGGAAACCAGCCGCGCTGCCTCGCGAGCCATCCCGACCAACTGCAGCTGAGTGCCAACGACGGCTAGGCCGGACGCCAGCAACACGCAGAACGCGGTAAGGAGGATCAGCGAACCTGCTGCTTCTATCGAAACGGCGCCGCACTCACGCACGTGAAGGCCGGGGCGTGTGCCCCGGCCTTCCCTGTTTTGCCGCATCATCAGCCCAACAGACTCGCGATGTGGCTGATGATTGTGGTAACGACATTGTTGAGCAATTTGGAGAGGAGTTCGGTGAAGAGGCCGCCGTTGACCAGCTTGATGATGACGCCAACCAGGGCAGTGACGATCAGAGACAGGAAGCCGTATTCCTGGGTGATGGCACCAGTCGTGTCGGCGAGGCGGCGGCTGAGTGACTTGACGATTCGCATTTGGTTTCCTATCGGTTGTGCGTGATTGCCTTGGCGGAATGCTGGCTCTGGCACTGACAGTGCGAGGCCAGATTTCGAAATCTGTGGACATTCACTGATGCCATTCAGCTTGTGGAAAGCCAACTGAAGTCCATCTGTTGGAGCATGGCGGCGAAGGTGGGGATCACACCGAGCACGACGAACGCGGGCATGCCAAGGAAGGTCACCGGCATGAGGATCTTGGTCTCCAGCCGTCGCACGTTCTCGATACGACGTAGTCGCTCTGACGCACGCTGCGAATCCGCAAGTTGACGCAGCAACTCCGTCACAGCGGCACCACTTCGGAAGCTGCGTTCTACCGCTTCTCCGATCAACAGGAGCGTCGGTGACCCACGCCAAACTTCGTCCGCGCTCGCCCCCATTGCGAGGCGACTCGATGCCAAGTGCAGATCCTGGGCCAGCGAGCCGCTCACGCAATCGGCAGCTATGCCAGCCGCGCGATCCCATGGCACCCCTGCGTCAAGGGCGAGCGACATCACATCGATCGCAATAGGCAGGGCGATGCGCAATTGATGTGAGGCCTCTACTTCCGCCGCCACCTTGAGGCGCGGCATCCAGCGCATCACGGCAATGGCTGATGCGAGTGCCACAAAGGGCGCGTAATCAAGTGGGACCAAGGCAAAACATGCAACTGTCGCTGCCAACGCGGTGGCCTTTTCGCGCGTCATGCGAACGCATTCCGGGCCAGACGACGCATCCACCATCCCGCGGATGCCACAAGCGTGATACCACTGGCGGTGCAGGCCCAGCCGATAGGTGACGTGAGTAGAAAGCGAAACGGATTACCACCGATGGAGGCGGCAATCATCCATGCGGCTGCGGGCATTAGCGCCAACGTCAGCATTGCGAATCGCGGTGCAGCGGCAGCCGCGGCAACTTCACGGAAGACCTCCTGGTCCGTGAGGGCGTAGGAGTGCACGCGTTGGAGGGCCGTCGCCATGGAGAACCCCACCTCCTCGGCACTCGACCACACCTGCGCCACATCGCGCCAGATGTGCGCGTCTGCCGTGGGTGCGTAGGCGATCAGCGCGGAGGGCTCGGAGTAGCGCGCACCGAGCACATGGGTGAAGGCCTGGATGGGGATGATGCCCGCCTGCAGTTCTGCGATGAGTGTCTGCAGCAGGCGCGTGGTCCGCGGCTGGCCGGGTGTCTGCAGCTTGCGAGCCTGCCACCATGCCAACAGCCGATCATCGGGAGCCAGATCGGGGCGCCCGGCCAGGCGCATCGCTCGCGGATGCGCGGTGTACGGCAGCCAGTGATGGACGAGCAGCGCGCAAGCCACTGCGGCGAGCGAGATCATGCGCTGACCACCGCTCGCGTATCACGGTCGATATCCGCAATCTCGCGTATGCGCCGTCGACCCTGTGTGTCGCGCTCTATGTGGATGACAGTGCGAAAGGCCGTGGCAATGGCCGTCTGCGCCGCCTCCCGGCTGAGGCCGGCTTGCAGGGCCAACAACTCAAGCCGTACCAGCGCATCGGCCGCGGAATTGGCGTGCACCGTGGCAGCTCCTCCGCTGTGCCCGGTGTTCAGGGCGTTGAGCAGGTCCAGCACCTCCGCTCCCCGGACCTCGCCGACGATGAGCCGGTCCGGCCGCATGCGCAATGACTGTCGCACCAGGTCGCGCAGGGTCACGGCACCGGCGCCCTCAACGTTGGCCGGACGTCCTTCGAGGTATACGACATGCGGGTGCGCGATGTTGAGCTCAGCAGAATCCTCGGCGATCACGATGCGCTCTCCCACCGGGACGGCGGCCAGGAGCGCGGCCAGCAATGTGGTCTTGCCGGTGCCGGTGCCACCGGACAGCAGCAGCGGAACACCCGCGGTCACGAGCGTCAGCAGGCGCCGCCGCATCGACGCATCGAACATGCGTCGTTGCTCCAGGTCGGCAAGAGTGAAGGGTGTGGTCGCGGGCAGGCGTAGCGAGATGGTGGTACCCGAGCGGGCCAGGGGGTGCAGCACGGCATGTAGTCGGATCCCGTTCGGCAGACGCGCATCGACCCATGGAGCTGCGTCGTCGAGGCGACGTCCCGCTGCGGCGGCCAGTCGCGTCGCCAGTCTGCGCACCGAGGCCTCATCCGGGAAGCGGTAGTCAGCCAGGTGCAGGCCGGAGTCGTCATCAATCCAGACTTCGCGAGTTCCGTTCACCAGGATGTCCGTGACCCCGGGATGCGCGGCCCACGGCTCAAGCGCGCCCAACCCCCGCACCTCGCGCCCCACGTCGTTGATGAGCGAGCCGAGGGTCAGGTCGTCCACCAGCACGCCACTGTTGGCGATGACCTCGTCGATGCCATCCGCGGCATCAGCTTGGCTGACGACTGCCGCTCGCAACGACTCCAGTAGCTCAAAGCCCATCGCACAGCCGTCCCCAGAGTTGCCCCGCCAACTGCATCACGTCGGTGCCGGGCGGTGGCGGCAGGCACTGCGCGGCCGCCATGGTGACGGCGCGTTGCCAGCGCACGACACCGGCAGTCTCGGCATCGAGATACACATCCGCATTGGCCGCGCCGAAATCGGCGGCGCCGGTGTTGGCGATCACCAGCAGATCCAGTTCCGGCGCGGAAAGAGCAGCGCCCAGCCCGAGCAGGGTTGGAGGCATGACCAGTAGGTGCATGTCTGCCTTGAGCGCGGGACGGGCCGCATCACGGGCAGCAATATCAACGACGATGAGTGAACAGCGGCTGCGGAGGGCCTGAACCAGAAAGTGCAGCGCTCGCGCATCCATCCGAGCCGCGCGGTCGGCCGACAGGACGTGGATGCCACCGACTTCAGGCAGGGCGCAGAGGATGGTCTCTGCGTCGATGGCGTCGGACTGCACTCTGACCTGGCTCCAGCGCGCGCCGGGCACATCCTCGGAACCGATCAGGATGTCGAGCGGTGCACCATCGAGCTGCGCATCGATGAGCACCGCGCCCTCGTCGGGCTGCAGGGCCAAGGCGTAGGCCAGCGTGCTCGCGCCAACACCGCCGACAGCTCCGGAAACGGTCACCACATGCGCCATGGGGATATGGGTAGCCGCGAAACCCCTGTGGAAACCGGTGCGATTGGCGGGGGGCTTACGCCCACGGCTAAATCAGGTGAGCGAGTCCAGGGTCTGTCTGGCGAGCACGGCGCCCCGTTCGAAAGCGCTGGCCAGATGGATGCACCAGGCGGCTACCGCCTCGGGTCGACCGGAGTCGTAGGCCTGAATGGCACGCACGTAGGTCGCACGGCCCAAGGAGGCCAGACCCACATCGGTCATCGCGAGCAGGTCCGGATCCACACCCCGCTGAGCAAGCAGCAGATGCGAGAAGGCCCTTGCCACCACGCCATTGCCCGCAGCGAACGGCTGCAGCGCGAGCAATTCACCATGTGCCAGAGCGGCCACCACCAGCGCGGGCGCGGAGGTGGGCTGGTGCAGGAGCTCCGCCAACAGGGCCAGCCGCACCCCCACCTCCCCGGCATCGCGCTGTAATCCGAGATGCAGGGGGTCGTGCAGTTCATCACCATTGCTGCGCGGCCGACCGCGGAGCTCGTCCACCAGGTACTCGCGGCCCGCCGTCGCGGCCAGCGCCGCCCACACCTGCCGCGTGGGTTGACCCTGCCAGGTCCGTAGACCACGTTGCAGTTCCAGGATCCCCCCGGCTACACGCAGCAGCGGCGAGGTCAGCAGGCCCCTGCGCAACTCATCATCCGGAACCTCAGCGCCCTCGAGAGTGGCCGAGGCCTGGGCGTTGCGGAACGCAGCCTCAGCCGCCAACTGCGGGCCCGCCGAGCGCAACCGGCGGTCCAGAAGCAGCGGGTCAAGGGCCGCTCGGGCGGACGCGGCTGCCTCGGTCACCCCGGGAAGTGCCGCCACTGCGGCGAAGGCGTCGCGTTCCTGCATGCGCGAATCCCACCACAACCGGCTACCTTTTCCGCGTGCCGGAGAATGCCGCGTTCCTCATCATCGTCGTTGCCGCGATCGTGGTGCCCATCTGGACGTACCGCCAATGGCGTTACGGATCTGCCGCGCTTGGCAGTTCCGCCGAGCGCGCCACCTACTCCACGCTGCACACTGCCGGCCTCGCCGCGCCCGCCCTGCGCATGGGTTTGAACGAGGAATCAGCAAACAAGGCGGCCAAGTACCTACGCCAACTGGCAGGCACTCCAGCCCTGTCCATCCACAACACCACGGAGCTGCTGGCCTGGGATGGCGAATTCGGCCATCACGCGGACACCGTGCATGCGCTGGTGACGCGGGTCATCAACAGCGGCCGGGCCGAGGTGGTGGGACCCGAACGGGTGGCCTGCCAGAACGCCGAGTGCCCCTTGCACTACGCAGTGATCGCTCCACTCGTCATTGACGACCTGGTGCTGGGAGCCATTGCAGCCTACGACCGCGGCGCGCCGGCCGCCCTGGTGCGCACAGTCTCCGAGGTTTCACGCTGGATCAACGGCCAGCTCGAACTGGCCGAGCTCGACGATTCGCGCACGAGGCTGGCAGAGGCGGAAGTGAAGGCACTGCGAGCGCAGATCTCTCCCCATTTCATCTACAACGCCCTCAACGCCATCGCCTCCTACGTGCGTACGGACCCCGAGCATGCCCGAGAGCTGCTGCTGGAGTTCGCGGACTTCACGCGTTACTCCTTCCGTGCTCATGGGCAGTTCACCACGCTCTCAGAGGAACTCGGATCCATCGACCGCTACCTCATCCTCGAGCGCGCACGCTTCGGCGAGCGCCTGCAGGTGGAACTGCGTATCGCTCCGGAGGTGCTCAACGTCACGGTGCCCTTCCTGTGCCTGCAGCCCCTGGTGGAGAACGCGGTTCGCCACGGCCTGGAGAACAAGACGGGCGTCGGGCACATCACCATCGATGCCCTGGACATGGGCCCGGACTGCTGGGTCACCATCGAGGATGACGGTGTCGGCGCCGACCCCGAGCGCATCCGCCGCATCTTGGCCGGTGACACCACCATTGACTCCATCGGCGTGGCCAACGTGGATGAGCGTCTGCGCTCGGTCTACGGAGACGGCTACGGCCTCATCATCGAAACCGCGCCCGGAGCGGGTACCAAGGTCACGGTTCGTGTTCCCAAGTTCCAGCCCCAGGCGCGGACCTAGCATTCGGACGCGCCCCTGCCAAGCCGACCCGGAAACGGCGTAGTCTCAGCGCAATCGCTGCAGCGTGCAGCAACGGCACGGCGGGGGCTGGTCGTTGATGGTGCTCCTGCAGGCTTTCACGGATGTATTCGAGAGGGACAGTTACGTGGCTGGGTTGAGGGTTCTCGCCGTGGATGACGAGGCGCCTGCGCGCGCCGAGCTCGCCTACGTTCTCAAGCAGGATGACCGCATCGGCGAAGTGCGTACGGCGCAGAACGGCACAGAGGCACTCAAGGTGCTTCAGACCGAGCCCATTGACGCAGTGTTCCTGGATATCCGCATGCCCGGGATCGACGGAATGGACCTGGCCAAGGTGCTCAAGCGCTTCACAGAAGCGCCGGCCATCGTCTTCGTCACCGCCTTCGAAGATCACGCCGTGAGCGCGTTCGATCTGCGCGCCGTCGATTACGTGTTGAAGCCCTACCGTCCCGAACGGCTGCATGAAGCAGTGTCGCGCGTGCTGGAGTCCAAGGCCCAGCGTCAGCCCTCCCCCGACGCCGCGTTGAGCGGTTCCGAGGATGAGACGATCCCCGTCGAGTTGGCCGGTGTCACGCGTTTCATCAAGCGCAGCGACATTCGTTATGTCGAGGCTCACGGCGATTACGCGCGTCTCGTCACTCGCGATGGCCGCCACCTCGTACGCATCCCGCTGGCAGTGCTCGAGGAACGATGGGCCGATGCCGGTTTCGTGCGTATTCATCGGCGCTGGCTCGTCTCCCTGGCCACCATCGACGAGGTGCGCGTGGATGCGGGCCGCATGTCGGTGCGTGTCGGCGACGCGCTGCTCGAGGTGTCACGCCGCCACACCCGTGAACTCCGCGACCGCCTGGTGCGCAGCGCACGACCACGTCGCATTGACGGAGTGGCTGCCGCACCGCCTGTTGCCAACCGTCCCAAGCCCTAAGGACGATGGACAAGTCCCGGCGCGTTGTCATCACGCACCCGCGCACGAGCACGCGTCGACGCCCCTCGCGCACATCGGCACCCCGTGATCTCCGCGAGCACACGGTGCGCGGTGAGGTGCTGCTGGCTGCCCTGCGCCGCAGTCAGTTGCGACTGGCATTGGCCATCACTTCCGCCTTCCTCACCACGTTGGGTGCGCTGCTCCTGCTGTACTGGGGCTCCGACTGGTTCCGCAGTGCACACGTGGCCACCATTCCCGTGATCTGGCTGGCGTTGGGCGTGGGCGTGTTCCCCTTCATCGTGGTGCTGGGCTGGCTCCACATCCGCATGGCCGAGTGGTACGAGCAGCAGTTCATCGACCTCATCGAGGACGTCTGATGAACATCTTCTCCATCGTCACCGTGGTCGTACTCATCACCGCCACCATCAGCATCGGCCTCTACGGTCTGCACTTCTCGCGCGCCACCTCGGATTTCTTCGTTGCCTCCAAGTCCGCCAGCACCTTCGCCAACGCTTCCGCCATGAGCGGCGAATACCTGTCCGCCGCCTCCTTCCTCGGCATCGCAGGCCTGGTCATGCTCTACGGCATCGACATGCTCTGGTACCCCGTGGGCTTCACCGCCGGCTTTCTGGTGTTGCTGCTGTTCGTTGCGGCGCCCCTGCGGAGATCAGGCGCCTACACCCTCCCCGACTTCGCAGAGACGCGCATGGAATCCCGTGCGGTTCGCCGCCTCTCAAGCGCCTTGGTGGTGCTCATAGGCTGGCTGTACCTGCTGCCCCAGATGCAGGCTGCCGGCCTGACGCTGCATCTCATGACCGGCGCCAGCACCGCATCCGGTGGCCTGATCGTGGCGCTGGTGGTGGGCCTTACCGTCGCCGGTGGTGGTACCCGCTCGATCTCACTGGTGCAGACCTTCCAGTACTGGATCAAACTGGTCGCCATCGCGATCCCCACCGTGCTCGTGGCCTGGGCTTGGTCTGATGCGGGCCATCCGCGACTCTCAACCGCGGCCTGGAGCGAACCCCTCACCGCCTCCACCGGCCACGCCTATCCGCTCTACGCCAATGTGGCGGTGGTGACCGCGACCTTCCTCGGCACCATGGGGCTGCCGCATGTGCTGGTGCGCTTCTACGCCATCAAGGACGGTCGTACGGCGCGCCGCACCACCCTGCTCGCAATCGCGCTTATCGGCGGCTTCTTCCTCTTCCCACCGGCCATCGGTGCGCTCGGTCGTTACTACGCGCCGGAACTCCTCACGCACGGGAACGTGGACACCGTCGCCCTGATGTTGCCCGAGCGGGCCTTCCCCGGGGCGCTCGGCCAGGTGCTGGGGGCGCTGGTGGCAGCCGGTGCCTTCGCGGCCTTCATGGCCACTGCTTCCGGGCTTGTGCTCTCCATCGCCGGTGTGATGTCGCAGGACCTGCTGCAGAAGCGCATGGGTGCCATCACGGGTTTCCGCACCGGCGCCGCACTTGCCCTGATCGTGCCCCTGGCCGTGCTTCCCTACGTTGTGCGGCACCATCTGGCCGAGATGGTGGTCATGGCCTTCGCTGTGGCCGCCTCGACCTTCTGCCCGCTGCTCGTGCTCGGCATCTGGTGGAAGCGACTGTCGACGGCAGGAGCGATAGCGGGGCTGCTCATCGGCGGCATCAGTTCACTGACCTGCGTCGCCGCTGCGCTCTTCATCCCGACGAGCGGCCTGATGCACACCCTGCTCGCACAACCCGCAGCCTGGACGGCGCCGCTGGCCTTCCTCAGCATGATCGTGGTCTCGCTGTTGACCCCCGATCACGTGCCCGCCCACGCGTCGATCACTTTGGGCCGCTTGCACACTCCGGACAAATTCGTCGCCTGAATCCCATCGCGCTCACCTGCGCACATGGTTATGGTCGGGCTCCTGAGAAGGGATGACCAATGAGCGACATCAGTGAGACCCTCTCCAATCTGCTTTCAGAGAACCGACACTTCTTCCCGCCGGTCGAGCTCGCCATCAACGCCAACGCCAAGATCGAGTCCTATCAGGAGGCCTCCGAGGATCGACTGGCATTCTGGGCCAAGCAGGCCCGCCGCCTGCAGTGGGCCAAGCCCTGGACCCAGGTGCTCGACTGGAGTGACGCACCCTTTGCGAAATGGTTTGTGGACGGCAAACTCAATGTGGCCGTCAACTGCGTTGACCGTCATGTGGCCGCCGGCAACGGCGAACGCGTCGCCTACTACTGGGAGGGTGAGGCCGGCGAGAGCCGCACCATCACCTACAACGACCTGCTACGTGAGGTCTCCAAGGCGGCCAACGCACTTACAGCACTGGGAATCGTCGAAGGCGATCGCGTAGCGATCTACATGCCCATGATCCCGGAGGCCGTGTTCTCCCTGCTCGCCTGTGCGCGTATCGGTGCGGTCACGTCCGTCATCTTCGGCGGCTTCTCGTCGGAGGCGCTGCGTTCCCGCATCATCGACGCCTCCGCACGACTTGTCATCACCAGCGACGGGCAGTTCCGCCGTGGCAAGGCCCTGCCACTCAAGGACGCCGTTGATGACGCACTGCATGAGACCCCCACCATCCAGCATGTGCTGGTGGTGCGGCGAACCGGCGGTCAGGTGGCGTGGAACGAACGCGACGTATGGTGGCATGACATCGTCGACAGTCAGTCCGAGGTGCACACCGCCAAGGCCTTCGATTCCGAACACCCGCTCTTCATCCTGTACACCTCGGGTACCACAGGCACACCCAAGGGCATCCTCCACACTACCGGTGGCTACCTGACGCAGGCCGCCTATACGCATCATGCGGTCTTCGACCTCAAGCCGGAAACCGACGTCTACTGGTGCACCGCCGACATCGGCTGGATCACCGGCCATACCTACGTGGTGTACGGGCCACTGGCCAACGGTGCGACCTCCCTGATCTACGAGGGCACACCCGACACCCCGCACCGCGGTCGTTGGTGGGAGCTGATCGAGAAGTACAGCGTCAGCATCTTCTACACCGCCCCCACAGCCATCCGTGCCTGCATGAAGTGGGGAGATGAATTCCCCGAGGCCTTCGACCTCAGTTCGCTGCGCGTGCTGGGCTCTGTGGGTGAACCCATCAATCCTGAGGCCTGGATGTGGTACCGCGAGGTCATCGGCCACGACCGCTGCCCCATCGTCGACACCTGGTGGCAGACCGAGACCGGCGCCATCATGATCTCGCCCCTGCCCGGTGTCACCACCTGCAAGCCGGGTTCGGCCATGCGTGCCCTGCCCGGTATCGGCGCGGCCATCGTCGATGAGAACGGCTACAAGGTAGGACGCGGCCACGGCGGCTACCTGGTGCTCACCGATCCCTGGCCAGCCATGTTGCGCGGCATCTGGGGTGACGATGAGCGCTTCCGTCAGGGCTACTGGTCGCGCTTCCAGGGCCGGTACTTCGCCGGCGATGGCGCCAAGTTCGACGACGAAGGCGCCATCTGGCTGCTCGGTCGCGTCGACGACGTAATGAACATCTCCGGTCACCGCATCTCCACCACCGAGGTCGAGCATGCGCTCGTCTCGCACCCGGCGGTCGCGGAGGCAGCGGTGGTGAGTGCTTCGGATCCGTTGACTGGTCAGGCCATCGTCGCCTTCGTGATCCTGCGCTCAGGCTTCGAGGACGGCGAGGGCATGGCAGCAATGCTCCGGGGGCATGTGGTGCACGAGATCGGTCCCATCGCCAAGCCGCGCCAGGTCATGATCGTTCAGGAACTCCCCAAGACCCGATCCGGCAAGATCATGCGCCGCCTGCTCCGGGATATCGCAGAGAACCGGGCCATCGGCGATGTCACGACGCTGGCCGACCCCACGATCATGAACATGATCGCCCAGGGCCTGGCCTCGGGCATGCCGGAGGACTGACCCGCCTGCAGGTCTGATCACCCTCCCGCACAATGGAATGTGACCTTGGAAGGACTGCGCCCGAGGGAGCCGCGCGATACCCTTGCCGCGGAAAGGGAAGTGATGAAGGAAAACGAATCACGGCTCGGCGTGCTGATCTCGCAAGCGATCGCCGATTTCCAGCAGATCGTCCGCGATCAGATGGAGTTGGCTGCACTCGAGTTGAAGAAGAGCGCCAAGCGACTGCTGCGCTCCTCCGTGTCGCTCATCGCCGCGCTCTTCCTGCTCTCACTGGCAGTGCTGCTGCTCATCGTCTCCGCGGGTTTCGGGCTCTCCGCGCTGGGCATCCCCACCTGGCTGGCCTTCCTGATCCTGGCCGGGGTCTTCATCCTTGTGGCTGGCCTACTGCTGCTCATCGCCGCGCGCAGCGCCTCCAAGATCACCGGGCCCACGCGCGCTGCCGATGCCACCCAGAAGACCGTCAATCAGGTCTCCGCCTCGCTCGGCCGCGCCAGGCGCTAATCGATGCAGTGCCCGTCGGTCACCGGCGTGGAGTTGCTTCGCCCCTGATCTGCCGCCTTGGCAATGGCAGCGGCTGTGAGCGCGTATCCGACATCCTTCTGATCCGTCGCCGCCGCGAACACCATCCCCAGCACACTGCCATCGGCTGCCACCACCGGTGCGCCGGAATCACCAGCTGCCACATGCGCCCGCAACACGAAGATCTCGCGATCCACACGTGAGCCGCCATAGATGTCGTGACCCCGCGCCAGGATGACATCCGCGATTCGAGCCGGATCCGGTGACAGGGGATCGCCTCCCGTGTAACCCGGTATGGCAGCCGTTTCACCTGTCCTGCCCGGGCCACCGAAACTCAATTCCCCGCCATGCAGCGCGGGCACATCGAGGACCGCCACATCGAGTCTGGGATCGAAGAACACCACCTCGGCCGCGTAGGGAGTGCTGGAGTTGTTGGCAGTCACCGTGACTCGCGTGGCGCCTGCGACCACATGCGCATTGGTGATGATGCGATTGGGTGCATACACGAATCCGGTGCCCGACATCCGCTCCGAGCACAGCTCGGCATCTGCCTCCACCTTGAACACCAGTCCGTAGGTTGCGCGCACGGGAGCAGCGCTGAGGATGCGCGGATCGGGTGGTTCGATCGACTGCTGCGGTTGCGGCGTGATACCCGCAAACACCTCCGGGAAACTGCTGCTGCGCATGGCGCGACGCAATGCGGCCGTGGCCCTGCCGGCGGCATCGGGCGCGTACTCATCAATGATGCGGATGATGCCCGAAGTGCGCACAAGATGCACCACCCCGCGATCGGGGAGCACCGCCATGGCGGAGGTCAGCAGCCACACGATGACCGTCAGGCTTGTGAGGCGGAAGGCGCTCCCCAGCAGTGAATCGAGGAACTGCACCGGCGACCATCTGATGGTGCGACGGATGGCGCTGCCAACAGCATTGCCGACGATCTCCCCTGCCACAGCTGCTGCCGCCACCAGACCCACACCGGAGGCGATCCGCCATGCTGTCGAGAGCGTGAAGGCGTCGATGGCGAGGGGCACGGTCTGCAGTGCGATCCAGCCGCCCGCAAGCATTCCTGCGAAGCCGAAGACACCTCGGATGATGCCGAGCCGCCAACCGTGGTTGACAGCGACGAGAATGGAAACCCCGAGGATTACATCGACCAGGTTCATGTCGCGAGCTCGATGGTGCGCGTCTGATCCCAGGGCTTGTCCCAGGAGAGCCCGGACAGCAGGCCGGAGATGATGGCGGCGGTGAATCCCCACACGGTCAGGCCCGCGACCAGGAAGCCGGGTCCTCTGCCGCCACGCGGATGACGCACCATGACCCGGTTCGCGGGGTCCACGAGCTCACGCACCGGCACCCGCACGACGGCTGCCACCTCGCGGGGGTCCGCCGCGTGCACCGGGCCCGGGTGGTGCCAGTGCGCGAGCACCGGTGTGACAGCAAAGCCCGACACCGGCAGGAAGAGGCGGGGCAACTGGGCCAGAACAGTGACGTCATCGGGGTTGAGGCCGGTTTCCTCCTGCGCCTCCCGCAGCGCCGTCGCGGCCGCATCAGCGTCGGAGTCCTCGACCGCCCCGCCAGGGAATGCGGGTTGCCCCGAGTGCTGCGAGAGGTCATGCGCGCGTTCGATGAGCAGCAGATCGAGCTCGCCGTTCACCTCCGCGAAGGCGATGAGCACCGCGCTCTCCCGGCCCCCGAAGTCCTCCGGAGGCACATGGGCCGCGAAGCGCAGTGCGGCGGCATCCGCAGCCAGCGCCCGCAGTTCATCGCGCCAGTCACTCACAGCCGGCCCTCGCTCTTCAGCAGCTTGACGGCCTCCACCGGATCGGTCGGTCCCTCGCCGAAGGAGGGGCACCAGCGGGCCACGGGACAGGCCCCACAGGCTGGCTTGCGCGCGTGACAGCAGCGACGGCCGTGCCATACCAACACATGCGAGAGCATGGTCCAGTCCCTGGCCGGGAACAGCCGCATGATGTCCTGCTCCACCTTCAACGGATCCGTGTGCCGGCTCCAGCCCAGACGCCGTGCCAGGCGCCCGAAATGCGTGTCGACGGTGATACCGGGGACTCCGAAGGCGTTGCCCAGCACCACATTGGCGGTCTTGCGGCCGACACCGGGGAGCGTGACGAGCTCATCAAGGGTGGATGGCACAGCACCACCGAATTCCGCCACCAGGCGCTGCGCCATTCCGATGATGCTCGTCGCCTTGTTACGGAAGAAGCCCGTGGGCATGATGAGCGCTTCCAGCTCGGCACGATCGGCGGCTGCCAAGGCGGCTGCGGATGGGTACCTGGCAAACAGCGCTGGAGTTACCAGATTCACCCGGCGATCCGTGCTCTGCGCGGAGAGGATGGTGGCGACCAGCAATTGCAGGGGATTGTCATAGTCGAGTTCGGCACGCGCCTGCGGATAGGTCCTCTTCAGCGCGTTGAAGATGGCCCGCTCAGGCGATGCTTCAGCGCGCACGACGCTGCAAGCGCTCCAGGTCGGTGATCGTCACTGAACGCTGCTCAACGCGCAGCCATCCACGATGCACGAAATCGGCCAGGGCCTTGTTCACCGTTTCACGCGATGCGCCGACGAGCTGGGCCAGCTCCTCCTGCGTCATGTCGTGCTCGACGAACCACTCGCCATTGCGTTCAACACCGAACTTCTCATTGAGCTCAAGCAGTGCCTTGGAGACGCGCCCCGGAACATCGGAGAACACGAGGTCCGACATCGCTTCATTGGTACGGCGCAAGCGCTGGGCCAGCGCCTGCAGGAGTGCCTCCGCCACTTCCGGACGGCCCGTCAACCATGGCCGCAATGCCTCACGGCCCAAGCCCAGCACCACCGCGTCGGTGAGAGCAGTGGCGGTGGAGGTGCGAATGCCCGGATCGAACAGTGAGAGCTCGCCGAACATCTCGCCCGGCCCCTGCACGGCCAGCAGCGTCTCGCGGCCGTCGGGCGCCGCCTGACCCAGCACGACCTTGCCCTCAACCACGATGTACAGACGATCCCCCGGTTCGCCCTCGACGAATATGACATCGCCCTTGCGCGCGCGCAATTCCACCATCGACGCCCGCAGGGCTGCGGCCGCCTCCGGGTCAAGCGCCGAGAAGAGCGGCGTCGACATCAGGGTTCTGTTCACGGATCTCCTTCTGCGGGGCAGAGTGTAGCGGCGAGGCTATTCGCGAACCTCGACGATGAGCTCGACCTCCACCGGCGCGTCCAGCGGCAATGAGGCCATGCCCACGGACGACCGGGCGTGAGTTGCTGCGGAGCCCAGGACAGCACCGATGAAGTCACTGGCCCCGTTCATCACCGCGGCGTGGTTGGTGAAGCTGGGATCGACGGCAATGAAGCCCACGACCTTCACGACACGACTGATGCGATCAAGATCTCCGATGAGCTGCTTGATGGCGGCGAGCGCATTGAGCGCACAGATCCGGGCAGCGGCCTTGGCGGTATCGACGTCTACGTCGGCGCCCACCTTGCCCGTGGCGACCAACTGGCCCGCAACCAACGGGAGCTGGCCGGAGGTGAAAACGAGGTTGCCCGTGCGGACAGCCGGCACGTAGGAGGCGATGGGTGCCGCGACCGGTGGCAGGGTGAGGCCCAGTTCCGCAATGCGGGTTTCCACGGTGGACATGGTCAGCCTCCCAGCGGCCGCTTGAAGTAGGCAACCAGGCTCTCAGGATTGGGGCCAGGAACCACCTGAACGAGTTCCCAGCCGTCGGCCCCCCAGCCGTCAAGGATCTGCTTCGTGGCATGCACCAGCAAGGGCGCAGTGGCGTACTCCCATTTCGTCATGGCCAGACTCTAGCCAGCGCGAGCTCCGATACCCGAGGCCGGTCGCCGGGGGTGCCGTGGCGGGCCAGGTTCTAGGCTGCACGCGTGCAGTCCGTACACCGCCTCGCGGCCCTTGCCCGCCTCCTTGGCCTGGGCGGGGTGGCCGGGCTGCTGCTGGCAGGCGCATTGGTCCCCGTGGTCGGCGTCACGGGCGGTCTCGCCACTCGATCGCTGGAGGGCTTCGAGTCGCTGCCCGTCACGCTGCGCTCGCCCGACCTGGCACAGCAGACCGTGATCGAGGCCGCCGACGGCACCCCCTTTGCCACGCTGTACTACCAGAACCGCATCAGCGTGCCGCTGTCACAGGTGGCACCCATCATGCAACGGGCCATTATCGACACCGAGGACGAGCGCTTCTATCAGCACCACGGGGTGGATGTTCGCGGCACCCTGCGCAGCTTGGTGTCCACGCTCACCGGACGGCAGGTCCAGGGCGGTTCCACCATCACCCAGCAACTGGTGAAGCAGACCCTGCTCGCCTCTGCCACGGATGCCGCGAGTGCGGCGGCGGCCACGGCTCGTACGCCTGCACGCAAGTTGCGCGAAGCCCGCTATGCGCTGGCCCTGGAACGCAAGTTCACCAAAGCACAGATCCTCGAGTCCTATCTCAACATCGCCTATTTCGGTGCCGGTGCGTATGGGATCGAGGCCGCGAGCCGCCGCTACTTCTCGAAGCCGGCAAGTGAACTCACGCTGGCGGAGGCCTCCCTGCTGGCGGGTCTGGTGCAGCAGCCATCGGGCTACGATCCGCTGCGTCACCCGCAAGCCGCCACCGACCGACGCAGCAAGGTGTTGCGCAACATGGTGCGCCTGCACGACATCACCCAGGCCCAGGCGGACCATGTGGAGCAGACGCGCGTCGTCGACATCGTGCACCCCGCCTCGGTTCCGAACGGATGCACCGGATCTATTGCCCCCTTTTTCTGCGACTACGTCATGCAGACCATCCGCACCGATGTCGCCTTCGGTCCCACACTTGCCGCGCGCGATGCACTGCTGCGAACCGGTGGGCTGCATATCCGCACCAGCCTCTCCTTGCAAGCGCAGAAGGCCGCGCAGAAGGCAGTGGACAGGACGATTCCACGCAACGATCCCTCGCGAAAGGCGGCCGCGATCTCGCTGGTGCAGCCCGGCACCGGGGCCATCGTCGCGATGGCCCAGAATCGCTTGTGGGGAACCAGCGGTGTGGGCATGACGACGTACAACTACAACACCAACATGGCCTTCAGCGGCACGCGCGGCATGCAAGCGGGTTCCACCTTCAAGGTCTTCGTGCTGGCCGCCGCCATGGAGAAAGGCCTGTCGCCAACGGAGGTCATCAATTCCCCCAAGACTCGCACGTTCACCCAGTTCTACGGCTGTGGCGCCAATGGCGCATCGCTCTTCCCGCCCTACACCGTCTCCAACTCCACACACTCGGGCCGCTTCAACATGTACACCGGCACCGCGGAATCCGTGAACACGTACTTCATGGCGCTGGAGCAGAAGACCGGTATCTGCCGGCCCGCTGAGATCGCTATGAGCATGGGCGTGACCAAGGCCGACGGCTCGGCGCTGGAAGCAGTGCCGTCGTTCGTACTCGGTGCCAACGAGGTCTCGCCGTTGTCATTGGCCAACGCCTACGCCACCTTTGCCGCGCACGGCCTGTACTGCCCGGCACACGCGGTGCTTTCCATCACCAAAGCCGATGGCACCGCGCTGCCCGTCCCCCCAACCTCCTGCTCGCAGGTGATCGCGCGCGGAGTCGCGGACGGTGTGGCCCTGATGCTGCGCGGCGTCATCGACGGCAACGATCCTCACCGGACAGGCGGCACCATGGCCCTGGGTCGGCCGGCGGCGGGGAAGACGGGCACCACCGATGATTCCGCGGCTGTGTGGTTCTGCGGCTTCACCCCAGACCTTGCCGGTTGCGCGTGGGCGGGGGATCCGCGCGGCGGCTTCAAGTACAAGATGTCCGACATCGTCATCAACCACGTGCGCTACACACCGGTGTACGGCGCGTCCATCCCCGGGCCGATCTGGAAGGCCACCATGCAGGGCGCGCTCAAGGGCGCACCGGTGGTGCAATTCGACCTCAAGCCGGTGCTCGGCAATGGCGTGATAGAGGGACCAGCCGCATGCGGTCCCGCCACCAGTTCCTGTCCTGCCTCCAGTGATACGGCGACGGCCACTCCCAGCGCTACACCGGGCGTACCCGCCGGACCGACGCCGACGATGTCACCCAGCCTGTCGCACTGAGCCAGGGGCCAGTCGCTCCCATCGCTGCAGCGCTGCCACCTCCATGGGTGAGCGTTGCCCGACGATCCAGCGCATCACGCCCAGCACCGCATGCATCGTGCAGCGCACCAAGGGCGCGGGAGCCGCACGCAGCCCCAACCTGCGTCGGTACTCGACGGGCAGTGTCTCCACTGCGGCGGCGAAGAGCAGGCGGTACACGAGCCGGGCTCCGCGGGGGAAGGGGACCTTGCGGATGAAGGCGACCACCCTGCGCGTCGTGTCATCAACCCGCAGTTCAGCATCGAAGTCCGCGATCGCCCGCTGCAGGTCCCCCGCAGCATCCGGCGCATGGGCAAGACCCAAGGGCACAACCGCCTTGGCCCAGCCACGCACATAGGCATCCGCGTCCACCTGCCAAAGTCCGTAGTGCTGGTGAGCCGTGAGAAAGGAATCAGTGAAGGCGATGTGCACCCACAGCAGCAGGTCGGCATCAGATGCCCGGTACTGGCGCGTCTCACCGTCAGTGGTGACGTAGCTGCCGCGCACCGCCTCGTGCAATGCGCGCACCCGAGCCGCTTCCTGCTCAATGGCGGAAGCGGAGCCGAACGTGGAGATGGTGAGCCAGCGAATGGTGCCGTTGAGCCGCCCGACCACGTCACTCTCGTAACGCGAATGCTGCACCACGCCAGCGAGCGATCCGGGGTGCAGGGCCTGCATGAGCAGTGCACGGATGCCACCGATCATGGTGGCGAGGTCTGCGTGCACGATCCACACCGCATCAGTGGGGCCGAAAAGGCCTTGGTCCTCGCCGGCCTCGACGAGTGGCGTCCACTCCGGCACGCCGGTGGGGGATCCGCTGAGCAGCGCCCGGAAGCGTCGGGTCAACTCTCGGCGGATCACGAGCGCTGCTCTCGCGACCTCGCGGCCATGAGCCGTGGCCACCACTGCTGCGGCACCAAGCGGGCCGACTTCATGATGATGGCCATGGGCCACGGGAAGACGATCTCCGCCCGGCCGCGTGTCAAGCCGCGCACCATATGCCGAGCCGCCTGCTCTGCAGAGATGATGAAGGGCATGGGAAAGCTGTTGGCGGCGGTCATGGGAGTGGCCACGAAACCGGGCGACACCGTCTGCACATTGACGCCCGTGCCACGGAGACCCACGCGCAAGGATTCCAGCAGATTGAGTTGGGCCGCCTTGGATGCGCCATAGCCCTGCGCACCCGGCATGCCACGGTAACCCGCGACCGATGCAACACCGGCGATGGTGCCGTGGCCCTGCTCCAGCATGCGCGGCAACACAGCGTCGATGCAGTTGGCCATGCCGATGACGTTGGCCTCTATGTGCCGCACAAACGCATCACGATCGAAGCCGACGGCTGCCATGCGCTCCCAGTAGCCCGCGACGATGACAGCGAGATCGATCCCGCCGAGAGCCGCCTCCACCTCGGCTGCCGCCCGCCGCACGGATGCGGCATCGAGCACATCGAGCACTGCCACCACCATGCGTCCACCGGAGACACGATGCAGTTCTTGCTCCCGTCGCGCGGAGACAGCCACGCGACAGCCCTGCCGCTCCAGTTCCTGCGCAACCGCTGCACCGATGCCCGAGGAGGCACCGATGACCCAGACCCGTTGACCAGGCAGTGTGTTCATCGTGACTTCTCCAGTGCGAAGTGGCGCACATCAAGGTGCCCAGCGCGGAAACCTGCTTCCGAATAGGCCAGATAGAACTCCCACATGCGCTGGAAGGTGCCGTCGAAGGCCAGCGCCGCCACAGCATCGCGGCAGTGCATGAAGCGCTGGCGCCAGAGGTGCAGGGTGCGCGCGTAGTCGAGCCCGAAGCCGTATTCCTCCACCACCTTCATGCCACCGTCGTGCTGTGCGCAGCGTTGGATGGATTCCGCTGAGGGGATGAGCCCCCCGGGGAAGATGTACTTGTGGATCCAGGTGTATGCGTGCCGGGAGGCGAGCATGCGATCGTGCGGCATGGTGATGGCCTGCAGCCCGAAGCGACCTCCTGGCGCCAGCAGCCGTCCCACCGTTTCGAAGTACACGGGCCAGTACTCCTCACCGACCGCCTCAATCATCTCCACACTGACGACCGCGTCGTACTCGCCGACTACATCTCGGTAGTCGCGAAGTTCAATGGTGACGCGATCGCTGAACCCGGCTTCGCCGATACGCGACCGTGCGAACTCCAGTTGCTCCTGCGAGAGCGTCACCGAGTGCACGATCGCACCTCGCTGCGCCGCCTGCAGGGCGAGCTGCCCCCAACCCGTGCCGATCTCCAGCACCTTCGTGCCGCGACCCACCCGCGCCAGATCAAGCACGCGCTCCACCTTGTGTCGTTGTGCTGCCGCCAGATCGTCGAAGCCGGCTGCCTCGCGGTCACCCTCGAAAAGCGCGGACGAGTAGGTCATGGTCTCGTCGAGGAAGAGCGCGAAGAGGTCATTGGAGAGGTCGTAGTGGCGCGAGATATTGGAGCGGGCGCCCTCGCGGTGGTTCTTCTCATGCGCGGGATGTCGAGGCTCCAGCCAGGTACGGAAGCTGCGCATCCACGCAGGCACGATGTCGAGCAGGCGCTCGGCGAAGGGCGTTAGCACGTCCGCCAGGTCACTGCCGTCACCGGCATTCCAGTCGCCGGCCATGTAGGCCTCTCCCAAGCCGATCTTGAGATCAGCGCCCAGCCTGTGGAACAGCGCATCGCTGCGAATGTCGAACACTGGCAACGTGTTCTGGCACTGGTTGAGGCTGGATCCATCCGGCATGCGCAGCGTGACGGGAACTGATGGCGCGATACGACGCAACAGCCGTCGAGCTACTGCGGCACGCAGGGGACTGCTCGGTGGCGTCACCAGTTCCTGCCAGGTGCTCAGCTCGCGTGTGCCCTGCATTGCACCTTCTTTCATAGGAAACCCACTTGTTCGTCATGAACCGGCCGTTGCACCACCGGCAGGCGGCGCAACCACAACCAGATACCGTGAACCCTGATCCGGGCCATGGTCTGCAGGGCCATAAGCGGTGTGCGTGCAACTGCTCGTGCGAGGTTCACGCGGGTGGCGGGAACCGCGCTGCCCGTAAAGGTGGCGCTGAAGACGTCAGCACCGTCCTGCTGCAATTGGATGGACACGGCAACGCGTTCTGGGCCGAGCTTCAAGGTGACTGCGTACTCGCCCTCGACTTCGAAGAAGGGTGAGACGTAGAACTCCTTAGGTATACGCGCCTGGCCGCGGTCATCCGGATGCAACAGGTGTGCGTGTCGATCGCCGTAGGTGTTGTGGATCTCCAGCACCGCCCAACGCACCTGTCCCTGGGCATCGATGCACCAGAAGACCGTGAGCGGATCGAAGGCCTGCCCGAAGGCGCGGCCCGCCGAGAGCATGAGCAGTCGGTCGCCTTCGAGCACCTGCTCATCACGGCTGGCCGCGAAGACGGTGACGGCTTCCCGCAACGAGCCGGCGCGACCACCGAAGTGATCACTCACCGGGAAGCTGGCGATGATGCCATGTGAAGGAACAGCATCGAGATCGAACAGCCACTGGTAGGTCTTGAAACGCAAGCCATGCGGGAAGGGGTGACGGCGCTGATGACGCACCGTGCCCGGGACCAGCGCAGGTAAGGGCGGCAGCGTCACCATCGTGCGCCCAGCCGTTGTGCCGCCTGAAGTCCTGAACGGGCACCGTCCTCATGGAAGCCCCAGCCCAGGTGGGCACCTGCGAAGGCCAGACGCGGCCCGCCCGCGGTGGCGAGACGTGGTGCCGCAGCAACTGCCTCAGTGGTGAAGACAGGGTGCTCGTAGGCCATGCGCGCGATGACGCGGGCTTCGTCAACATGTCCCTCAGGATTCAAGGTCACCACGAAATCATCCTGTGAATCAACGCCATGCAGGCGATTCATCCAATAACTCACCAGGACAGCGGAGGCATCGGTGCGGCAGTCCTGGATGCGGTAGTTCCAACTCGAACGTGCACGCGGCGGCATCGGCAGCACCGATGAATCGCGGTGCAGCCACGTGGGGTTCCGCGTGTACTTGAAGGCCTGTAGATCACTGCGTTCCTGATCACTGGAATCTGTGAGCAATTGCGCCGCGGTGTCGGCATGCGTGGCGAGCACCAGCTTGTCGAAACTGGAGGTGATGCCGTCAGCCGTCGTCACGTCGACGCCATCTGCATGACGTCGGATGGCCTGCACCGGCCGCTTCGAGTGCGTTGTCGGAAGCCGGTCAATGACCGCCTGCACATACATCGCAGAACCCCCGACCACGGTGCGCCAGGTCGGTGAGCCGCCGACGGAGAGCATGCCGTGGTTGTCCAGGAAGGCGAAGAGGTGGCGCGCCGGATAGGTACGGGAATCGATGTCACCCGATGACCAGACACAGGACACCAGCGGCACCGCGAAATGGCGGACGAAATAGTCGCTGTAGCCGCCCTGCTGCAGGAAGTCACCCCAGGTGAGCACCACCCCTGAGCCCGCCGAGAGCAGCGCACGCGCTTCCCGATGGAAACGGGGGACATCGAGGAGCATGCGCAGGAAGCGCGGATCGGCGAAGCGACGGCGCTGGCTGAATATGCCCGGTGCACCGCGACCGCCGGCGTAGGTGAGGCGGCAGTGTCGGCATTCGACGCTCATGCTCATCTCGGTGGCGCGGGTGGCGATTCCGAGTTCGCCGAAGAGGCGCAGCAGGGTCGGGTAGGTGCGTTGGTTGTGGACGATGAAGCCGGAGTCAATGGCGAGTGCCTGACCAGCACTGTCGTGAAGCTGATGGGTGTGGGCGTGGCCGCCGAAGCGATCGTCGCGTTCGAACAGGGTGACTTCATGCGTCTTGTGCAGGGCAAAGGCAGCGGTCAGGCCCGATACCCCTGACCCGATGACGGCGACCGACTCCATGGCTGCTCCTTCGCTCATCACCAATGTACAGTCCTTGTATAGCCTTTGTCCATTCTTTGCGCTAGGGTGCTCCTGTGTTCACCATCAAGGCTGCGGCCGAGCTGACGACCGTTCCCCCGACCACTTTGCGGGCCTGGGAGCGGCGCTACGGCATTGCCCGGGCCCAGCGCACGGAGTCGGGCTACCGCCTCTACGACGAGGAGGCCATCGAGGAGATCCGCGTCATGCAGGGCCTGCTGGAGCGCGGCTGGGCCGCCAAACAGGCTGCGGAGGAAGTGGTCCGGCAACGCGGGCTGCAGCGCCTGACGAGCACTGGCAGCCTGCCCAGTGACAACGGCTTGTTGGTCGCCGCTCGTAGTCTCGACGAACGGGCCATGGCCAGCGTGCTGGATGAGGGCTTCGCCTCGGGATCCTTCGAGTACGTCATCGACGGCTGGCTGACCCCGGCCCTGCATCGCCTTGGTACCGCTTGGCGGTCCGGTGACCTGGATATCTCGGCCGAGCACTTCACCAGCGCTGCCATCATGCGCCGGCTCGCCGCTGCCTACGAGGCCGCGGGCTCGCCCTCCGGCGGGCCACGCATCCTGGTCGGGCTGCCGGCTGGAGGGCAGCACGAGATCCCGTCGCTGGCCTTCGCCACCTGTCTGCGTCGGCTGGGGCGCAACGCCATCTACCTGGGTGGCGACCTGCCCGCGTCATCTTGGGTCAATGCCGTGACGGCTCAGCCTCCGGCAGAGGCCGTGGTCATGTCTGTCACAGTGCCCTCCGACATCCCCGGCGCTATAGAAGCCATGGCCTTGCTTCGAGCCGTGCGCCCGAACCTGTTCATCGCTGTCGGCGGCGCCCAGGCACCACACGTGCCCCAGCCCACGCTGCTGCTCGAAGGCACCATTCCCGAATCCGCACTCCGCATTTCCGAGTTCCTCCGAACGAAGGCGAGCAATCACCATGCGCATCACACGAACCGTTGACAGCCCGCGCGCCATCAGCGACGTATTCGCCTACCTCAGCGACTTCACCACGACCACCGAGTGGGATCCGGGCACGGTGCTCACCACCCGCCTGAGCGGTGACGGCGGTCTGGGCACGGTCTACGCCAACGCCTCATCATTCAACGGCCGCCAGACCGAGCTCGTCTACACCGTCACCATCTTCGAGCCCAACCAGCAGGTGCAATTACAGGGCGAGAACAGGACGGTGCATGCAACGGACACCATGAGCTTCCAGG
>JAKAIC010000061.1 GCA_021814565.1 Actinomycetes bacterium
TGGCCACCCCGATGGGTGCGTCATCATCGACGAGCGATCGTCCTTGCTCGATGTGGAGTTCGACGTACTCGCCGATACGGGCCAGCAAATCGCGGTCCTCTCCCAAGGCCTGCGCGTCGAGGCCCGCGGATTGCATGGCCTCGGCCATGGTGACGCCGTCGCGGCCCATCAGGGCGCGCGCACGATCTGCCGCCAGTTGCCCGGTCATGAGGCGGGAGCCGGCACAGGCGATTCCGAATCGTGCGCCTTCCTCGTCCGCGAAGACCGCGATCACGATCGGACGTGTCGGTGAGAAGCCCTTGGTCTGCAACGACTTCACGGCCGCCAGGCTGGACACCACGCCCAGCGGGCCGTCGAAGGCGCCCCCGTCGGGTACGGAGTCCAGGTGCGAACCGATGGCCAGCGCCGGCAGTTGCGGATCGACACCGGCAGCCACCCACCAGGCCCAGAGGTTGCCATTGCGGTCGAGCTCGACCTCCAGGCCCAGCTCCCGGGCACGGGCTGTGAACCATTGCCTGCACTGCAACTCGGCTGCGCTGTAGGCGAAACGACGATAGCCCCCGGTGGGTTCGTACTTGCCGATGGGCTCGAGTTCGGCCCACAGTTCGTCAAAGGCGGTCATGATCACCTTCCTGATGTGAGCAGGGTGCCGATGACATGATCCAGCGCCCGGCCCACATCCTCGATGAATTGGTGCTCGCCATTGGCGACCACGGTGCGGCCGCCCACGATCACGGTTCGCACATCCGATGCCGTTGCCGAGAACAGGACTGGTGCGAGCGGATCCCGAGCACCGGCACCTGCCGTTCGCGGTGAATCGAGCGTGATGGTGATGAGGTCGGCGGTCGCACCCACGGCGATGCGACCGCTGTTCCAGCCCAGGCTGCTCGCGCCCTGCTGGGTGGCGGCAGCAGCCAGCAGGCGGGCACTGAAATGACCGCGCTTCAAGCTCACCAAGCGCTCATCAAGCTCCATAGCGCGCGCCTCCTCCAGCAGGTCGATCTGCATGTGGCCATCGCTCCCCAGGCACAGCGGTGCCCCGGCCTGCGAGAGACGCAGGGCCGGTCCGACACCGTCAGCGAGATCACGTTCGGTGGTGCAGCACATGCTGATATGCGTGCGGGTGGCCCCCAGCAGTTCGATGTCGTGATCAGTGAGATGGGTGGCGTGGACTGCGGTGCTGAGCGGCCCCAGAGCGCCACTGCGGTGCATGAGTTCGGTGGGCGTGCAGCCGAAGTGCGCCAGGCAGGCGGCGTTCTCCGCCGGCTGTTCCGAGAGGTGCATGTGCAGCGGCATGCCACGAGCGCTCGCGAACTCCGCCACCCCGGCAATGCCCTCCTGTGGAACTGCCCGGACACTGTGGATGGCGGCGCCGATCTTCAGCAGTTCGCTGTCCTGCAGTGGATCGACGCGCTCGGCCCAACGCTGCCACGAGCCGTCGTCGAAGCGTCGTTGCGCACCCACCAGCTGCGCACCCTTGACATCCCCCTGCAGATAGCAGGTGTCGAGCAGGGTCATGCGGATCCCGGCATCCGCAGCGGCGGCCGCCACCGCCTTGCCCAGTTCGTTGGGGTCGGTATAGCGCATGCCTTGGAGATCGTTGTGCACGTAGAAGAACTCACCGACGGTGGTGATGCCGGCCAGCGCCATTTCGCCATAGGTGGCAAGGGCCAGGGCGTAAAGATTCTCCGGGTTTAGGCGTTCGGCGACGCCGTACATAAGATCGCGCCAGGCCCAGAAATCCGCGGCACCTACCTGGGTGTGACCGCGGATGGCACGGTGGAAGACGTGCGAGTGCGTGTTCTGCAGTCCCGGCAGCGTGAGCCCAGACAGGACCTCGGCATCCGGGGCCTCGGGTACTCCCGGCGTGACGGCCGTGATGACCCCGCCGGTGATCTCGATTAGTACATCCTGTGCGACGGTGTCATCGCCGAGCCAGGCCTGCCGGGCGTGAAGCCGTCGTGTCGTCTGTCCGCTCGCCGCCATGGCCTGCCCTCCGGAAGTGCAACATACGCCGCCCGCTGTGAATGGCCTAGGCGGAAACGGGAATCGTCAGCAGCAGGGGGCCACCCAGGCGCGAGACCGTGACTCGCGTGATAGCGGCTGGGGCGTATCGCGAGTTCCCGCCACGGCTGCGGCCTGGCAGAGCGGGAACGGTGGGCATCGATGGCGAGATTGCGGGCTACCGTGAACAGCCAGGCGCGCGGCGATTGGCGGGAGTCGCGCGGACTCGCGTCGACTGACCGCAGCCAGCTCCCCCCTTCCCGGCCTGACGGGGATACGCTGTCGGCAAGGGAAGGTGTGCCATGCAGACCTGGATCTGGATTGCCGGCGGCGGTGTGCTCGTGGCACTGGAGATGGCAACCACCAATCTCGTGTTGGGATCGGTGGGGCTGGCAGCGCTGGGCGCCGGCCTCGTGACATGGCTGGGCGCTGATCCGCTCTGGCAGGCGCTGGTCTTTGCGCTGCTTGCCATTGTGACCCTGGGACTGTTGCGGCCACTGGCGCTGCGTAACCTCCGGCGCCGGTCACCGGGCCTGACCACCAACGTGGAGCGCCTGCTGCGCGCCGAGGGCTATGCCGTCACCGAAGTGACGGCCCGTGTCGGTCAGGTCAAGCTCAAGGGCGAGGTCTGGACCGCGCGAACCCGCGGAGCTGACATCGCCGCTGACACCGCCATCATCGTGGTTGCCATCGAAGGCGCCACGGCCATCGTTGAAGCAAAGGAGCAGTAACCATGGTCTTGGATCTTGCACCGGCAGTGGTGTTCCTGCTCATCGTCGGCATCGCGGTGGTGATCCTGCTGCAGTCCGTGCGCATCGTGCCGCAGGCACGTGCGGGCATCGTGGAGCGGCTGGGCCGATACCACCGCACCCTGGGTGCCGGCCTGGCCTTGGTGGTGCCCGTTGTGGACCGTGTGCGTCCGCTCGTAGATCTCCGTGAACGCGTCGTGTCGTTCCCACCGCAGCCCGTAATCACCGAGGACAACCTGGTGGTGTCCATCGACACCGTCATCTACTTCCAGGTCACGGACCCCAAGAGCGCCACCTACGAGATCGAGAACTTCATCCAGGCCATTGAGCAGTTGGCTGTCACCACCTTGCGCAACGTGGTTGGCGGGCTTGACCTGGAAGCCGTGCTCACGTCACGGGATTCCATCAATGCCGCATTGCGCGAGGTGCTTGACGAGGCCACGGGCAAGTGGGGTGTGCGCGTGAACCGGGTCGAGCTCAAGGCCATCGATCCGCCAGCCAGCGTGCAGCAGGCCATGGAAAAGCAGATGCGTGCCGATCGTGAGAAGCGTGCGACCATCCTCACCGCTGAGGGTGAGAAGCAGAGCCAGATTCTCACTGCCGAAGGTGCGCGTCAGGCGGAGATCCTGCGCGCTGAAGGCGATGCACGGGCCAAGGTGCTGCGTGCCGAGGGCGAGGCGGAGGCCATCGCCAAGGTCTTCAGCGCCATCCACGCTGGCGATGCCGATGACCGCGTGCTGGCGTACACCTATCTGCAGCAACTTCCGGCCATGGCCAACGGCACGGCCAGCACCTTGTGGGTGATCCCGGCGGAACTGTCCGGCGCAGCTGAGAAGATCGCCAAGGCTTTCAAGCCTGCCTGAGCAGGGCTCGCTACGGGCTCGGATACAGGTCAGTGAGAGGCGCTGCCCGTTCCTTTCCGTCCTCCAATCACGGTGATGGGGCGCCTGCAGCCGAAGAATCCGTCGCTTATGCGGTATGTAACAAGTTGCGTAAGTACTCTCTCGCATCATGACGCAAGCGTTCACACGTGATGAGATGCTGCACTTCGTCTCTGCCAGAGGCGTGCAGCCCAGTTTCTTCGACGCCTTCGATGTGGAGCGGCAGATCCCCGACTCCACCTTGGCCTGGTTGTACGAGGAGTTCCAGAAGCAGGCTGATGTGACGGCGCCGCTCATTGCCAGCCCCGGCAAGTGGCACCCGGAACTGCACGGCGAGATCGAACTCGGCGATGGCCGCCGCATGCACGTCGAGGGCATCCTGCCCATCGATGCCGAGGGCTACCACCGGTTGCGCACGCCCCACGGCCAGACTCGGCTGGTGCTGTGCGCACCCGATCGCCTGGCCACGCCCCAGCGCTGCTTCGGCTGGTCGGTGCAGCTCTACGACGCACGTACCGCGAACTCCTGGGGCATCGGCGACTTCGCCGACCTTGCCGCTCTGGGCCGCATTGCCGCCAGGTCCGGCGCCGGCTTCATGCTCACCTGTCCACTGCATGCCGGCAACCTCGGTGTGCAGCCCATGGCCTCGCCCTACTCGCCCTCCTCGCGCGAGTGGTTGCAGGTGCTCTACATCTCCATCGACCTCATCCGCACCACGGTCGACGTGAGCGACCTGCGCGAGAAGGCGCGCGCGCTCAACCAGAACCGCATCATCGACCGCGGTGCGGTGTGGGCGCTCAAGCGTGCGGCGCTCCGCCGCATCTGGGAAGGCCAGGGCAACCAGGGGGGCCCCGATTGTGACGCCTGGATGGAGGAGCACGGGGAGAACCTGCGCTCCTTCGCCACCTTCACCGCGCTCACCGAGGAGCTGGGACTGCCGTGGCAGACCTGGCCGTCCGAATACCTGCACCCGGACAGCCCCGCCGTCCGGGACTGGGCGCGGCAGCACGCGGATGCCGTGGCCTTCCATGCCTGGTTGCAGTTCCTGTGCGACCGCCAACTCGGCCGCGCATCTCGCCAGGGCGTCGACATCGTTGCGGACATCGCCGTCGGCTTCGACGGGGGTGGCTTCGACGCCTGGCATTGGCAGGACATCCTGGTCTTCGATGCGGAGGTGGGCGCGCCGCCGGACCGCCACAACCGCGACGGACAGCGCTGGGGCCTGCCGGCCTTCAGCCCCACCGGGCTCATCTCCGTGGGCTTCGATCCCTTCATCCGCATGGTTCGCAGTGCGCTCCGCCACGCCAAGGGCCTGCGCATCGACCATGTCATGCAGTTGTGGCGCCTCTTCTGGGTGCCGCCGACGGGCGGTGCCGCCGAAGGTGCCTATGTGCGCTATCCGCATGACGCGCTGCTCGCCATCATCCGCATTGAAGCGGACCGCACCCACGCCTGGGTGGTGGGTGAGGACATGGGAACGGTGCCGGAATACGTGCGCCCGACCATGAACGACATCGACATGCTGGGCTACCGCGCCGCCTGTCGGGTGCCCGTTTCCATGTTCACGGTCAACACCTTCGGCGCGACCGGCACCCATGATCACGCGACCATTGCAGGCATTCTCTGCGGCACCGATCCGCTCGACATGCAGAGCGCGGGCAAGACGGTGGACTGGGAGGGAGAACGGGTGCGTCAGCAGGATCTGGCCCGCGAAGCAGGCCTGCCGGAAGATGGCCCCTACACCGATGCCCAGGTGCGACAGGCCATTCGTGCGCGTTGCCAGACGGTGGCCGAATCCGCAAGCCGCGTCGTCGTCTTCAACCTGGAGGACGCCGCCGAGGTCAGGCACCGCCCCAACATGCCTGGCACCACTTCGACCTGGCCCAACTGGTGCCTGGCCCTGCCGCGCCCGGCTGATGAGGTGCTGGGCGGAGAACTGGCACAGGCCATTGCCGCCAACGCCAATCGCACTCGGCGCCTCGCCCGCTGACGACGGCATAGAGCAGAGCACCCCAGCCGCAGGCGGCTGGGGTGCTCTGCTCTATGCATCAGGCGACGGCGCGCAGCGCCTCGGCCAGACTGCGGAAGTTGTCGACCAGCAGGTCGATCTCCGGCTGCTGATGAGCGAAGCTGATGAGCCACTGGTCGTCCTGGCCGGGAGGGGTCATGATGCCGCGGTTCAGCGCCCACAGCCACGACAACTCCGCCACCTGCATGTCCTCATGCTTGTAATCGCGGTAGTTGCGGGTGGGAGTGGTGGCCCAGGTGATGCAGCCCTTGACACCGAAGCCGACGGTATGGGCGGGAAGGTGGTACTCGTCGATGATGTCGGCGATACGCGTGAGTGCCTGCAGGTTGTAGGCCTCAGCGGACGCCAGGGCCTCGGGTGTGGCGATCTCGTCGACCGCCAGCACGCCGGCCAGTGAGAGCGGGTTGCCGTTGAAGGTCCCGAAGTGCGGCATGCGCCCATCGGTGATGACCTCCATGAACTCCCGCTGGCCGCCGAAGGCTGCCACTGGGATGCCACCGCCGATGGACTTGGCGAAGGTCTGCAGGTCAGGTGCCACGCCCAGGCGTTGCGCCGCACCACCGACGCCCGCGGTGAGACCGGTCTTCACCTCGTCGAAGATGAGGACGACTTCGTACTCGCTGCAGAGCTCGCGGACACGTTCCAGATAGCCGGGGTCAGGCAACACGATGCCCAGGTTCTCCAGGACCGGCTCCACGATGAAGCAGGCGATGTCGTGACCGTTGACCTTGAACATGCGTTCCAGTGCTTCGGCGTCGTTGTAGGGCACGACGTAGACGTCGAAGCCGTTGACACCCAGGGGCACGAAGGGAGTGGGGTTGTCGGGCGCGCCGATCTTGTCCAACGGCGGCTTGGTGGAGACGGTGAATTCGTCGTATGAACCGTGGTAGCCGCCTTCGACCTTCACCACGCCCATGCGCCCGGTGTAGGCGCGGGCCACACGCAGGGCGTACATGGTGGATTCGGTTCCGGAGTTGGTGAAGCGCACCATGTCGAGGCCGAAGCGCCGGCACAGGCGCGCGGCGGCGTCGGTGGCGATGGGGGAGGGCGTGACGAAGAGCGTGCCGGTGGTCTCAAGTGCGAAGGTCAGGGCCTTCATGACATCCGGGTTGCGGTGGCCGACGAGCATGCCACCGAAGCCCATGGAGAGATCGAGCAGGCGGCGGCCGTCGACGTCGGTGACGTAGGCACCATCCGCGCTGACGATGGAAAGCGGGTACGGATCCCAGTACTGGAAGCTGGAGGTGACGCCGAGCGGCGTGTTGACACGGGCCTGACTGCTCTCCTCCTTGTTGGCGGGGGTGATGTCGCGGAAGCGCTGCCATTCCTTGCGCAGCAGAGCGCCCACCCGGGCATGGTCCACTGGCTTGGGGTCGGCCGGAAGGCGGCGATAGGTCTGACTGCGCGGCTGTGTATCGGTCTTCATTGCTGCACGACGCTCAATCCCAGCGCGACGGCGTCGTGACTCCCTACATGTGAGGTGATGCTGGTGACACCAGTTTCCCTGTTCTTCGGCAATTGGCGAAGGGGTTTCCGCCGGTTGCCGGTGGAATTGCGTCAAGCGGCTGTTTTGCCGCGAAATCCGGTGTCAAATGCCGCTCTGATTGCGGATTCCGCGGTCTGGAAGGCAATCGGGGACGATATGCGTATGTGATCCTCCGCTTGGACGATGGGCCGAGCCGGTCCGGTGCTTGTCCTCATAGTCATCCGGCAGTTCAGCCGTCCGGATATGCGACGGCTGGAGTCGCTGATCCAGGCTGCGGAGGAGATGTTTCTGAGCAGCCGGTCGATGACTCCCCCTGTCCGGGCGCCCGGGGCATCAAAGGCACGCCCGGAGCATGCGCAAGCATGCATCTGCGTTTCCTTTGCACGCAGACCTCTGGTCGAGATCTGGACGGCAGTTGGGGATGATGTCCCCGGGGATAGGAGCGGGCGTGCTGGCACTCACGGCGGATTCACTGTTTGCGCACCGCGGGCTGCATGACGAGTCGCGACCGCGCAACTCATTGGCGGCCCATGTGGCGGCGGCAGACGCGGGCTACGGTATCGAGTTCGACATCCACCTCTCCCAGGATGGCGTGCCCATCGTCAGCCACGACCCGGACACGCAGCATGACACCGGTGCCTTCCGCCGCATCGAATCCACACCCGCTGCAGCCATCACGGAGCTCGTGTACCGGGGCACCGATCTCCATCTGATCACTCTCGACACGCTGCTTGAGTATGTGCCGCCATCGGTGCCCTTGCTGGTTGAGATCAAGCCGACTCGTCGGATTGAGGCGGTGGTCGATGCTGTTGCCCGACGGCTCAGCCAGCGCTCGGATGCTGTGGCCCTGCAGAGTTTCCAACCGAGCATCGTCCGCGCCGCACGCCATCGTCATCCGCAATTCCTGGCCGGCCAACTGGGCGAGGCACCGGCATCGACGTTGCCGCTCACGCGACGCCTGCATGCGCTGAGCCTCGCCACCAATGCCCTGGTGCGCCCTCAGTTCCTCGCCCTCGAAGTCTCGACACTCTCCGGGGCTGCCGCGGTCTTCTGGCGGCGTCACCTGCACTGCCCGCTGCTGGCCTGGACTGTGACGACACCGGAGCAGGTGTGGGCCTGCCGGCGCGAAGCCGCAGGCATGATCTTCGAAGGCTTCCGCCCGTGATCAGGTTCGGGCATGCCATGCAGCCGCCGACCCACCCGCCTTGCCGACGCGCCGTTGCGTCCTGCAGGCGTGAAATCGGTAGCGTCGGGGCCCACGACAGAGGAGGCCGATGTCCACGTTGCATGGTCTGGCGGTGGGCGCGGTCGCGCGTATCTGTGAGGTTGCCGAGCAACCACTACGGGTCCGCATGACGGCCATGGGGTTGCGACCCGGAGCCGAGGTGGCCATGGTCGCCCATGGGGCGCGCGGCAGCAGGTTGGTACGGGTTGGTGACGCGCGCTTGGCGCTGGCCCGCGAGGTTGCGCTCTCCATCGAAGTCGAGGCCACCCGTGTGCAGTGAATGCCAAAGCGGCACCAGCGTCATTGAGCACACGCTGGGAAGACCGGTTGTGGCCCTGGTCGGTCGGCCCAATGTCGGCAAGTCAACCCTCTTCTCACGCCTGGCGGGCGTGCACCGCAAGATGGGCAACTGGCCCGCCACCACGGTGGAGGTGGGCACGTCGATCGTGAGCATTCAGGGCCGGGACATCGAACTGCTCGATCTGCCCGGCACCTCGAGCCTCAGCCCGGTCTCGCCGGATGAGCAGCTGGCTTGCGATCTGGTGGTGGACGAGGGCGTCGACGCGGTGGTGGCAGTGGTTGATGCCTCGAACATCGCACGCTGCCTGTATTTGGTGAGCCAGCTGCGCGAGATCCAGGCACCGGTTGTCGTCGCGCTCACCATGGGCGATGTTGCGGATCGGCGCGGTATCCGCGTTGATGTCGAGGCGCTGCAGCGTGAACTGGGGCTCCCCGTCATCCCGGTCGTGCCCCGCAGCGGCCAGGGTGTCGAGGCCGTACGCAATGCCATTGCCAGTGCGCTCGATGAGCCGCATCGTCCGCATCGTGTCCTGCACTTCGATGATCTGGAGCAGGCTGACGAGCGCCTGCGCTGGGTCGGTGACGTCATGGCGACGGTGATTGATCGCAGCGACGAGCGCAGCACCCTGACCGACCGCGTTGATCGCATCGTCACCGCGCCGTTGCTGGGAACCGTGGTCCTGCTGGCAGTGCTGTGGGTGGTGTTCCAGGCCACCACCACGCTGGCCAGCCCCGTCCAGGGGGCGTTGGATGACCTGATCAACCGCGGTCTCGGTGGGTTGGTGTCTGGATGGATCAATGCCATCGCGCCCGCTTCGCCGTGGCTACGCGGCCTGGTGGTGGACGGGGTGATCGCGGGCGTCGGGACCCTCCTCACCTTCCTTCCCGTGATGTCGATCATGTTCCTGCTGCTGGCGCTGCTCGAGGATTCGGGCTACATGTCACGAGCGGCAGTCGTGGCCGACCACCTGATGCGTGTCGCGGGCTTGCCGGGCAAGGCGCTGCTGCCACTGCTGGTGGGGTTCGGCTGCAATGTCCCCGCGGTGAGTTCAACGCGCTCGGTCGGCGACGCGCGCCATCGCCTGCTCACCGGTCTGGTGGTTCCGTTCACGGCCTGCTCGGCACGCTTGGCGGTGTACGTCTTTGTTGCCGGCATCTTCTTCGGCGATCGTGCCGGGACCGTGGTCTTCCTCATGTATCTGGTGTCCATCACCCTGGTGGTGATGGGCTCGATGCTGTTTCGCCTGGCCTTCTTCCGGGGCATCCCGCGCGAGCCCCTGCTCATCGAGCTCCCGCCGTACCGGCTTCCCACCACCAAGTACGTGTTCGCAGATGCCTGGCTGCGCGTGAAGGGTTTCCTGCAGGAGGCCGGGGGGATCGTGGTGTCCACGGTGCTCATCGTGTGGCTGCTCATGTCGATCCCGCTGGCGGGTGGCGGCTTTGCCCAGACTCCTGTGGCGGACTCGGCGTATGGCGCGATATCGCGGGCCGTGGCACCGGTGTTCGCACCGGCAGGGTTCGATGACTGGCACACCGCCGGTGCCTTGCTCACGGGCTTCGTGGCCAAGGAGGTGGTCATCAGCTCCTGGGCCCAGAACTACGCGCTCGTCGACTCCACACGCCATTTCAACCGGGCCTCACTCTCCGCCGATCTGAAGCGCGATTTCGACCGCTCGTCCGGCGGCCATAGCACCGCCGCCGTACTCGCCTTTCTCGTCTTCCTCACGGCCTACACCCCATGTGTTGCCACGGTGGGGGCGCAACGGCGCGAATTCGGCTGGCGCTGGGCGGCCACGGGTGTCGTCTCGCAACTGGCCTTCGCCTGGCTGATCGCCGTGCTGGTGTACCAAGTGTTGCGACTGATCGGAGTGAGCTGATGGATGTCATTGCCCAGATCAGGTCGGCGATGGCTGCCGGTGCCCGGACGCGCAGGGAGATCGCCCAGATTGCGCAACTCGACGCCGGCATCGTTGATGTGGGTGTCGACCTGCTGCTCCGAGCCCATGCCATCGACGTGCACGCGCTCAAGTTCGAGTGCGGTGCAGGGGGTTGTGGGAACTGCCGACAGGCTGAGGTGTGCGTCCCCGCTCCGGTTGCGCTCCGCCTTGGACCCACCACCAGCACGCACTGAGCCACGCCGGGCCCCGCTCAACGCTGCCCGTGCGCAGCTGTCTCGCGCAGCGCCCGCGCGGGATGGAAACGCAGGCTCAACCCCACCTCCTCCACCTCGATCTCCTTGATGGTTCGGCGCTCACCGTCCTTGGCCTCGAAGCTGTGATCTTTCACCGTTCCGACCACCAGCAGGTGATCGC
>JAKAIC010000062.1 GCA_021814565.1 Actinomycetes bacterium
GGCCTTCGTGAAGCGCGCATCCCGACGCAACCTGCAGCTGGTGGTCACGCTGCTCAGCATCGCCATCGCCTTCGGCGCCGTGCTCAACAACTACACCGCCGCCCGCAGCGGCATCGAAGCCATGGGCGCATTTGCCGTCGATGGTGCCTCCACCATGTTGCAGGGCATCATCCTGGTGATGGCATTGCTCGGTGCCCTGCTCTTCGCGGAGAAGCAGGTGGACCCGGCTGGGGATGCCTTCGCACCGCGGGCCTCGGCGCTGCCGGGCAGCGATGACGAGCTCGCCTTCACCGGTGCCGGCTGGTTGCAGACTGAGATCTGGCCGCTCTTCCTCTTCGCCGTCGGTGGCATGCTGCTGTTCCCAGCGGCCAACGACCTGCTCACCATGTTCGTGGCGCTGGAGGTGCTGTCGCTGCCGCTGTACCTGATGGCCGGGATGGCGCGTCGTCGTCGACTGCTCTCGCAGGAGGCCGCGCTCAAGTACTTCATCCTGGGCTCCTTCTCGTCCGCCTTCTTCCTCTACGGTGCCGCGCTCATGTACGGCTACTCGGGCTCCACCAACTTCGGTGAGATCGCGGGCGCACTGGCCAGGCTCACGGGCAACCAGAACATGTTCATGCTGGGGGCGCTGTTCGTCGTCATCGGCCTGCTCTTCAAGGTCGGCGTCGCGCCTTTCCATCAGTGGAGCCCCGACGTCTATCAGGGTGCCCCCACCCCGCTCACCGCCTTCATGGCCGCTGCCACCAAGATTGCGGCCTTCGGCGCCCTGCTGCGTGTCATGTACGTGGCACTCGGTGGTGCCCGTTGGGATTGGCAGCCGGCGGTGTGGCTGCTCGCCATCGTTTCCATGCTCGTCGGCACCATCGTCGGCATCTCGCAGAGCGACATCAAGCGCATGCTCGCCTTTTCCTCGGTGGCGCACGCCGGCTTCCTGCTGCTCGCCATCGCAGCGGCCAGCAAGGACGGGCTCAGCAGTTCGCTGTTCTACCTCGCCACCTACGGCCTTACCACCGTCGGTGCCTTCGCCGTGGTATCGCTGGTCCGCGACTCCACCGGTGAGGCAACGCACCTGGGCGCCTGGGCGGGGCTGGGCAAGAAGTCGCCGCTCACCGCGGGCGTCTTCGCCCTGTTCCTGTTGGCACTCGCCGGCATTCCGCTCACCAGCGGATTCGTCGGCAAGTTCGCGATCTTCTCAGCGGCTGCCGCCAGCGACGCCACGCCGCTCGTGATCGTTGCCGTGTTCGCATCCGCAATCGCCGCCTTCTTCTACATGCGGGTCATCGTGCTCATGTTCTTCACGGAGGCCAGCGAGGCCACGGCCAGCGTTGTCATCCCCAGTCTCTACACCAAGACCGTCGTCGGTGTCACCGCAGTGCTCACCGTGTTGCTCGGCGTGCTCCCGCAGCCGCTGCTCAGCCTCGCGGCTGACGCAGCCAACTTCCTCCGTTAAGGGCCGGCTTTCGTGAGCACATTCGGGTTGGATGCCGTCGATCCGGCGCTCGCGGAGGCCATGCTGGCGCGGCTCGAGGACGTCGAGAACTCACTGCGTGCAGTGGCCAGAGCCCATGACCCCTTCATCGACGAGGCCGCGTCACACCTGCTGTATGCCGGTGGCAAGCGCTTCCGGCCCATGCTGACCCTGCTCTCCTCCCAGTTGGGCACCGGCATCAACGATGAGGTCATCCGCGCCGCCGTGGCGGTGGAACTGGTGCACCTGGCATCGCTGTATCACGACGACGTGATGGATGAGGCTCCGCGACGCCGTGGTGCCGACTCGGCGAACAAGCGGTGGAACAACACCATCGCCATTCTCACCGGTGACTTCCTGTTCGCGCGATCCTCGGAGGTGCTGGCAGATCTCGGCCCGGAAGCCGTGCGCATCCAGGCTCAGACCTTTGCGCGACTTGTCGAGGGACAGATCCACGAGACCGTCGGGCCCGCCGAGGGTGAGGATGCGGTCTCGCACCACCTCAAGGTGCTGGCGGACAAGACGGGCGTGCTCATCGCCACCTCCTGTCGTTACGGTGCCATGTTCTCCGGCTGCAGCGACGACGTGGTGGATGCACTGCGCGCCTACGGTGAAGCGATCGGCGTGGCCTTCCAGATTGCCGACGACATCCTTGACATCGCCTCCCCCGCTGAGGTCTCGGGCAAGACGCCGGGCACCGATCTGCGTGAGGGTGTCATGACCCTGCCCATGTTGCTGGTGCGCGCTGCCAGCCTGGAATCCGATGCCCATCTGCTTTCGCTGCTCGGTCGTCCGCTCGAGGACGATGCCGAACATGCCGAGGCACTGGCCCTGCTGCGTGAGAACATGGCCATGGACCATGCCCGCGCTATGGCCCGCCAGTGGGCCGCCACCGCTGCTGAGGCCCTGGCGCCGGTGCGGGCAGCGCTTGCAGCGGACATGATCTCGGTCAGCGAGGACTCACCGGAGTTGCTGCGCAAGCAGGCCGCGCTCTCGGCCCTGCTTTTGTTGTGTGACGACGTCGTCGACCGCGTAGCCTGACCCGCGCCCACGCCTCAGATGGGTTCGGGCACCGCGCGCTGCGCGCGTGAGTGACGCACCATGTCAACCGCGAAGATGATGAGGCCCAGCCACAGCCACACGAATCCACCCCACTTGAGGCCGGACATGGCCTCGTGGAAGACGAAGACGCCGATGAGGAACTGCATGACCGGTGTGATGAACTGCAATAACCCCAGGGTACTGAGGGGGATGCGCACGGCGGCAGCGCCGAAGCCGAGCAAGGGGATTGCCGTCACCGGGCCTGCCGTGAGCATGGTGAGGCTATGGCCCAGCCCAGCGTGCAGGAACTGTGCTTGATTGGCCAATTGCAGCCACAGCACGTAGACCAGCGCGAACGGCAGGGCAGTGGCGGTCTCGATGGTGAGCGAGGCCATGGCCTCCACACCGGCCAGCTTCTTGACCAGGCCGTAGGAGCCGAAGCTGCCCGCGAGTGCGAGGCCCACCCACGGTATGGCATGGGCATCGAGCGCCAGCATGATGATGGCGGTCGCCGCGATTGCCAGGGCCACCCATTGCGCGCGACGCAGACGTTCGCCGAAGGCGATGATGCCGAGGGCCACGCTCACCAGTGGGTTCATGAAATAGCCCAGTGCCGCGTCCACCACGTGATCGTTCTGCACCGCCCAGATGTACAGGCCCCAGTTCACTGTCACCAGCACCGCCGCCAGCGCGAGCAGGCGACGCGTGCGCGGAGATCGCAGGGCCGAGCGCACGGGGCTCCAGAGCGAGAAGACCGCATTCACGATGGCCATGAAGAGAAAGGACCAGATGATTCGATGCGCAAGCACCTCGTAGGCGCCGGCAGGCGCAAGCAGCGGGAAGTACAAGGGGAAGAAACCCCAGCTGCTGTAGGCGGCAAGCCCGAAGATCAAGCCCCGGGTTTCCTCTGACCGTGCACGCATCCCGGCAGCGTAACCTCGCCGTCGCAGTGCGATCGACGTGCGGGAGGATCATGAGGCGACTGGGCGCCTTGATCGCCAGCATGTTGGCGCGGGCCTTTGCCGACTGCAGGCGCGGGCGCGACGCGGTCAGCGCCGCAGGCGTGCCAGGGCCCGACGCAACTGACCAACTGTCAGCGGTCCTGATTTCCAGGCAGCGACCCGCCGGGTGTTGTCGAGGATGATGGTGGTGGGCAGGTTGGAATTCGGTATCCCCGTGAGCTCCTTGAGGATGTGGGCGGTGCCGTCCGGCAGTTGCCGGTAGTCGCTGGGATGTTGCGCGATGAAGGCGCGGGCCGCCGGCAGTTCGTCCATGGTGTTGATGCCCAGGAAGTTCACATCCGGATGTTCGACGAACGCGGCCTGCAACTCGGGCCACTCGTCAACGCAGGGCTGACACCACGAGGCCCAGAAGTTCACCACCGTGTACCTCGCTCCGAGCGTGCTGGTGTTCCAGGCATTGCCGTCAAGGTCGGTGCCGCTCCATGCGGGGAACAATGCCCTTTGTTGGGGCGCGATGATGGTGAACTCGGACCTGGCTGCGGCTTCGGCCGCGGCGCTCAGCACGGATGGGGAATCAGCGGTGGCTCCGCACCCCGTCAGCAGCAGTGCGGTGAGGGCCACAGCGGCGATTCGCATGTGGGAATGATGGCAGGCCCTGCCATCGGTCCATAATCGGCTATGCGCTGGATTCGCGTCGCCACCCCTGCCCTGCTCGCCTTCGCCCTGGCGCTCATGGCCAGCGGCGTGCTGTCGGTGCGCAACCTCGATGCCCTCCCCACCTCGCCACTCCTCACCTTGATCCTGGAGCCCGCGGCACGGGCGCTCATGTTCGTGAGCGGCAGCGTGGCGGTCGGAGGTGCCCTCGTTGGTGGCGTGTTGGGTCAGGATGAGCGAGCCCTGCGCATCGGCGGTCGTTCGGCGCTGGTGTTCGCCGCGGCCTCCGCAGTCGTGGCCCTGACGGCCCTGGCCGACCTGCTCGCGGCCCAGGTGTGGCAGGCCTTCGATGGCACCATGCTCTTCTCCTTCGTGACCCAGATTGACGAGGGGCGCTACCTCATGCTGCAGGTGGTGCTGGCCTGCACCGCGGCACTGATCATGGCCAAGGTGAACCACCCCATTGATGCCGCACTGGGTCTCGGCACCATGTTGGTCGCGGTAGTGCTGCCCGGCTTCACCGGGCACAGCAGCGCGGCACTGTCCCATTGGATGGCATCGGCCAGCATGCTGCTGCACCTGGCGGCCATGAACCTCTGGGTTGGTGGGGTCATCGTGCTGTTTGCGGCCTACAACGCCCAGGCCTTGGCGCGCTTCAGCAGGGTGGCGATGGCGGCCTACGTGGCGCTCATCCTGAGCGGGCTCGCCAATCTGGTGACCCGCATCGGTGACTGGGGCGCCTTCTGGCACAGTTCCTATCTGGTGGTGCTGGCCCTCAAGGTGCTGCTGGCCCTCGCGCTGGGCGCGTTCGCGGCCACCAAACTGCGTCGCAGCACGGCACTGGCTTTGGAGGGCGGCGAAGCGGTGGCGGTCATCATGCGCCGGGCGCTGGGCCTGGAAGTGACGCTCATGCTCATGGCCGTTGCCTTCGGTGTGGTGCTGGCACGCATGGCCAACCCCTGACAAGCCGAGGGCGCCAACCTTGCGGTTGGCGCCCTCGGTTCGCGGGTGGTTACTTGATCTCCCAGGTGTCAGCGCTGCGAAGCAGGCGGTCGAATTCGCCGGGGCCCAGCTTGCGCGTGACTTCATCGATCTGTTCAGCCATCTGACGGTCGAAGACCGGCCGCTGTACATCGCGGAACACGCCTATGGGCGTATTCGACAGCACCACCGGGTCGCTGAGGCGCGAGAGCCGGAAGGCGGTCGAGGGATCGTCGGTGTGCGCGTCGTGGATGACGATGTCGGCCTCGTTCTCCGGCGTGATCTCGGCAACGTACATCGGCCCCTCGGGCTCGCGGAAGACGGCACGGTTGCTGCCGAGCAGCATGGGTTGACCGTGCTCCAGCCGGATGAGGTATTCGTCGCGCTGCTGTGGGTCCTTGAGTGGCGCCCAGGCGCCATCGTTGAAGATGTCGCAGTTCTGCAGGATCTCGACGATGGCGGTCCCCTCGTGTGCGGCGGCTGCGCGCAGCGTCTCCGTCAGGTGCTTGCGATCGCTGTCGATGGTACGGGCGACAAAGGTGCATTCCACGCCCAGCGCGACCGACACCGGATTGAACGGATGATCGAGCGAACCGTAGGGCGTGGACTTGGTGATCTTGCCCTCTTCGGAGGTGGGGGAGTACTGGCCCTTGGTGAGCCCGTAGATGCGGTTGTTGAACAACAGGATCTTGAGGTTCACGTTGCGCCGCATGGCATGAATGAGGTGGTTACCACCGATGGAGAGCGCGTCACCATCACCTGTGACCACCCACACTGACATGTCTGGCCGTGTGGTGGAGAGGCCGGTGGCGATGGCTGGTGCACGTCCGTGAATGGAGTGCATGCCGTAGGTGTCGACGTAGTACGGGAAGCGCGACGAGCAGCCGATGCCCGAGATGATGGCGATGTTCTCGCGCTTGACGCCGAGCTCCGGCAGGAAGGCCTGCACGGCGGCGAGAATCGCGTAGTCACCACAGCCCGGGCACCAGCGCACTTCCTGGTCGGTCTTGAACTGCTTGGCCGTGAGCGGCTCGGTGGCCTTCGGCACCAAAGCCAATGAAGCGAAGCTCTCAGCCATTGGAGATCACACCCTTGATTGCGTCGATGATTTCGGTGGACTTGAAGGGCTGTCCTGCGACCTTGGTGAGGCTCATGGCATCCACCAGGTACTTGCCTCGGATGAGCAGGGACAGTTGGCCGAGGTTCATCTCGGGAATGAGCACCTGCTTGTAGCGCTTGAGCACCTGCTCGGTATCGGCCGGGAAGGGATTGAGTAGGCGAAGATGTCCTTGTGCCACCTTGACGCCCTCCTTGCGCAGCACTTCGCAGGCGGCGCCGATCGGTCCGTAGGTGGATCCCCAGCCCAGCACAAGCAACTCGGCATCCCCGGTGGGATCGTCGATGAACATGTTCGGCACCTCACGCGCGATGCCCGCCACCTTGGCTGCGCGCAGGCGCACCATGAGGTCGTGGTTGTTCGCCTCGTAGGAGATGTTGCCGGTGCCATCGGCCTTCTCGATGCCACCGATGCGGTGTTCGAGACCCGGCGTGCCGGGCCTGATCCAGGGTCGGGCCAGGGTCTCGGGATCACGCTTGAAGGGCCACAGCACCTGCACGCCGTCGATCTCGTGGTTGGGCTCGAGCAGGAAATCGGGGTCGATGCCCGGCAGTTCCTCGAGCTTCGGCAAAAGCCAAGGCTCGGCGCCATTGGCCAGTGCACCGTCGGTGAGCAGGAAGACCGGGGTGCGGTACTTGACGGCGATGCGCGCAGCCTCGACCGCGGCATTGAAGCAGTCTGCGGGAGACTGCGCAGCAACGATCGGCACTGGCGATTCGCCGTTCCGCCCGAACATCACCTGCAGCAGGTCGGCCTGCTCGGTCTTGGTGGGCAGGCCGGTGGAGGGGCCGCCGCGCTGCACATCGATGATGATGACCGGCAGTTCCAGGGCCACGGCCAGGCCAATGGCCTCGGACTTGAGCGCAATGCCGGGGCCGGAAGTGGTGGTGACCGCCAGCATGCCGCCGTATGCGGCACCTATGGCCGAGCCGATACCGGCGATCTCGTCCTCGGCCTGGAAGGTGCGGACGCCGAAGTTCTTGTGCTTGGCCAGCTCATGCAGGATGTCAGTGGCAGGGGTGATGGGGTAGGAGCCCAGGAACAAGGGCAGTCCGGACTTCACGGAAGCGGCGATCAGTCCGTAGGCGGTGGCGATGTTGCCGGTGATGTAGCGGTAGGTGCCGGGCTTCGGTGACGAGGGCTTGATCTCGTAGTGCACGGAGAAGATCTCGGTGGTCTCGCCGAAGGACCAACCCGCCTCCAGTGCTGCCAGATTGGCGGCCAGCACCTCGGGCTTCTTGGCGAACTTCTTCTGCAGGAACTGCCGTGCTGAATCCGTGGGACGGGAGTACAGCCAGGAGAGCAGGCCCAGCGCGTACATGTTCTTGGAGCGCTCCGCCTCCTTACGCGTGAGCTCGAACTCCTTCAAGGCGTCGACGGTCTGCGAGGTGAGGGCGATGGCGTGCACGTCGAACTTCGAGAGCGAGCCGTCCTCCAGTGGATTGGCCCAGTAGCCGACCTTCTCCAGATTGCGCTTGGTGAACTCATCGGAATTGAGGATGAGCAGCGCACCCGGCGCCATGAGCCCGATATTGGCCTTGAGAGCTGCGGGGTTCATGGCCACCAGCACATTCGGTGAATCGCCTGGAGTCAGCACCTCGTGGTCGGCGAAATGCAACTGGAAGGACGAGACGCCATGCAGCGTGCCCTGAGGCGCGCGGATCTCGGCCGGATAGTCGGGCATGGTGGAGAGGTCATTGCCGTAGGCGGCGGTCTCGGCGGTGAACTGATCACCGGTGAGCTGCATGCCGTCGCCGGAGTCGCCGGCGAAACGAATGATGACCTGATCCAGCGTTACAACTTGCTTGGACACGTCTACCTCACTGTGTCGATGGCTTGCTGCCATCGCGTCGGCGACCCCATTGCCGCCACCTGCAATTGTGGCCCTGCGCGTAGTGAATGTCCGAATTGGGTGGCGAGGTTTTCCGGCCCTTGACGGTGCAATTGCCTGCCTTTGGCGCGTATTCAGATCCGTTGCCCGAAACAGGCCCATCGGCACCGTCCAGCATACGGACCGGTCGCGCCTGCCGCTGGCTGGCGTTTGCGAAGGCTTCGCGCACCGGGCATCCATCCGTGGTCGCGCCTTCCCGTTGTGGGCGAAGTTCCTACAGTTCGCTGCACTTCATAAGGAGGTGTTCCGTGAGCTCGTCTACGGAAGCGACCGCGCGGGCACCGCGCAACGATGGCCAATGGGCCCTGGGCCAGCGCGAGCCGCAGAATCCCAATGAGGTCTTCAAGGCGGAGGACGACGGACTCAACGTCCGTGCCCGTGTTGAGGAGACCTACTCCAAGCAGGGTTTTGCCTCCATCCCTGGCGATGACCTGCGCGGCCGCTTGCGCTGGTGGGGCCTGTACACGCAGCGCAAGCCCGGCATCGACGGTGGCCGCACGGCGTCCATCGCACCCGAGGAACTCGAGGACGAGTTCTTCATGCTGCGCATCCGCTCTGACGGTGGACGCCTGACGCTGGAGCAGCTGCGCACCATCGCCAGCATTTCCATCGAGTTCGGTCGCAGCACGGCCGACGTCACTGATCGCGAGAACATCCAGCTGCACTGGGTGCGGGTGGAGGACGTGCCGGAGATCTGGCGACGTCTCGAGGCCGTGGGCCTCACCACCGGCGAGGCTTGCGGTGACACGCCGCGGGTCATCCTGGGCTCACCGGTCGCAGGCGTTGCCGCGGACGAGATCATCGACGGCACGCCTGCCATCGAGTCGATCGTGCGCCACTACATCCTCGATCCCGAATTCTCGAACCTGCCGCGGAAGTTCAAGACCGCGATCAGTGGCTCACCTCGCCTCGATGTGGCCCACGAGATCAACGACGTCTCCTTCGTCGGCGTGGTGCATCCGGAGCACGGGCCCGGTTTCGACCTCTGGGTCGGCGGCGGGCTCTCCACCAACCCGCACCTCGCTGTCCGCCTCGGTGCGTGGGTGCCACTGCAGGAAGTGCCCGAGGTGTGGGCCGGCGTCGCGGCCATCTTCCGTGATTACGGCTATCGCCGGCTGCGCAACAAAGCACGCCTGAAGTTCCTGGTTGCAGATTGGGGCCCCCAGCGCTTCCGAGAGGTGCTGGAAGGCGAGTACCTGCACCGATCGCTCGTCGACGGCCCCGCCCCCGAGGCGCGCCAGATCGGCAGCCGCGACCACCTGGGTGTGAATGCTCAGAAGGACGGTCGCTTCTACATCGGTGCCGCGCCCGCCGTGGGTCGTCTCAGCGGCGAGCTGCTCATGGGGCTGGCCCGAATCGCAGAACGGGTGGGTTCCGATCGCGTGCATCTCACCGCACACCAGAAGATCGTCATGCTCAACGTCGCCGGCGAACACGTGGACTCCGCGGTGGCGGCGATCGAGGCGCTGGGCCTGCAGGTGCGAGCTTCCAGCTTCCGTCGAGGCACCATGGCCTGCACCGGTGTCGAGTACTGCAAGCTGGCCATGGTGGAGACCAAGGGTCGCGCCACCGAACTGATCGCGGAGCTGGAGCAGCGCCTGCCCGGGTTCCACACGCCGCTTTCCATCCATGTCAACGGTTGCCCCAATTCGTGCGCGCGTATCCAGGTCGCTGACATCGGGCTCAAGGGCATCCGGCTCAGGGACGAGGACGGCAGTGACGTCGAGGGTTTTCAGGTGCACCTCGGCGGTGCGCTGGGACAGCACGCGAACTTCGGGCGAACAGTGCGCGGCCTGAAGGTGAAGGCGCGTGATCTGCCCGACTACATCGAGCAGTTGCTGCGGAACTTCGAGCAGGACGCGAACGACGGGCAGTCATTCGCGGAATGGGCTGTGCTGGCGGATGAGGAGCTGCTGCAATGAGCAGGCGCACCACCGATGCATTGCGTGCGCTGGCTGCCGAAGGCCATGCCCTGGCAGTGGATGCGCAGTCCTGTGTCAGCTGGGCCGTGGCCACCTTCGGTCACCGACTCGCCGTGTCATCGTCAATGTCCAATGGTGCGCTCGCGCATTTCGTGGCGCAGTCACTTCCCTCGGTGGATGTGCTGTTCCTGGACACGGGCTACCACTTCCCGGAAACCATCGCGACCCGTGATGATGTGGCTGCCCGCTTGCCCGTCACCGTGGTCGATGTTAGGCCCCGCCAGACCGTGGCCCAGCAGGACCAGGCATACGGCAGGGATGCCTACTCGCGTGATCCATGGCTGTGCTGCCGCTTGCGAAAGGTGCTGCCCTTGGACGACGCGCTCATGCCCTACGAGGCGTGGGCATCGGGCATCCGGCGCGGAGAGACGCCACAGCGTGCGAACGCCCAATACGTGGAGTTCGACGGCACGCGTGGACTGGTGAAGATCAACCCCTTCGTGGAGTGGAGCGAGCGCGATCTCGCCGCCTACATCGTTGCCAATGACATCCCCGTGAATCCCTTGGAGTACCAGGGCTATCCCTCGATCGGCTGCGCTCCGTGCACTTCCAAGGTCGCGGCAGGCGAGGACTCCCGATCCGGGCGTTGGCGAGGACTGGGCAAGGACGAATGCGGGATCAACATATGAGCAGCACCATCGATCGCACCGGTCACGTCACTCTGGTGGGTGCCGGACCCAGCGCCGACCTGATCACGGTGGCAGGGCTGCGCGCGCTGCGGGCGGCAGACGTGGTCATCACCGATCGTCTGGTGGACCAGGC
>JAKAIC010000063.1 GCA_021814565.1 Actinomycetes bacterium
CAGCAGCATCGCCACCGGCTCCCGGTGACTGCGGGGCGCGGACAGGCGTAGCGGCGGGTCGAGACTCGGATACCCCAGCAGTAGGCGTTGGCGTTCGCTGGCGGTGTAGTGGACGGTGATGACCGCGCCCTGCGGCCCGATCATGGTGCGGCCTTGCGGGTCTGGAAGCGTTCCAAGGTCGCGTGCAAGTGCGCCAAGCCGCGAACGTCCGCCTGCAGCTCCGCGATCGCATCCGCGGTCATCGGTTCCCAGGCCGCCGTAGTGAAGCGGCCGGCGCGTCCCTGGCAGGTGACGATGGTGCCCGAGTCCTCCATGATGGTGGCGGTCACGCGCATGCCGCACGACGCCAGCAGACGCAAGGCCTCGGCCACCGTCTTCCAACCACCCAAACCGTGCAACGCGAACCTGATGCGGACGGTGGGCACCTCGGCCTGGATGTAGTGGGAGCGCCGCACCTGCGCATCCCAACGTGACAGCAGGCGCGACACCGGGTCCGCCAACGACTCATCCGGATGTCCCACCCCCGGCAACGCGAGGCCATCGAGCGTGGATTCCAGCAGCGCCAGCATCGTCGCCTGGTCGTCGCTGTAGACGACGTCACCGAAACAGGCCTCAATGAGTGCCATGCGCACCACCGCCGCCCAACGTTGAGCGCAAGTACGTATCCGACCTCGGCAACGCGGCGCCGACGGTGTTCTGGCGCGTCATGAGCATCCGCAGGTGCGTGATCATGATGCGATGTCACCTCCATGCGAGATCGCCAGCAACTGCCGCAGCACGTGGAATGCAGCTGCGGAATCCGCATCACCGTCGACATGCAGCAACTCCGCGAACGGCAACCCATCCCAGCTGCGCTCCGCGAGTCGGAAGTCGTCACTCCACAGGTAGGTGAGGCGACCGGAGGGAATCGCGAAGTGCAACGCGCCCACACCCACACCAGCAGTGGCCAGCAAGCGCAGCGCGTCGCGCAACTCCTGCAGTTCGGGGCACGGGCGGGCGAGGAATTGAAGGCCCCGAAGCGGCGCACCAGTCGCATCGGTCACCGACCCAGGGCGTACCTCCGCGGACCAGCAGCGCAAGACCCGCTGCACCGGATCATCACCCTCGACTCCTGCCGCCTCCGACACTGCCGGGTCTCGCCACCGCGGCAACAAGTCTGCGAACTGCTCATCGGCCAACGCCAGCATCGTCGCCTGCTCCGCGCTGTACACGAGGACCCCGGCCGCAAGCCCGATCACTCCGCCCACCGCCGAGGCTTCCACGCGGGGACCTGCCCACAGGCGATGCGGTGTCGCCGTGCGGACATCGACGTCCGCGGGTGTGCGCCTGCAGGCAGCGGCAGCATGAGAACCTGTAGCTCGCTGTCGTCGATCATCGGCTCCACCAGGTGGCACCGCAACTCATACAGGGCGCAATGACCAGGCTGGGCATCGAACACCCGGTAGGCGTTGGGAATGCCGTCCCAGGCCGTCATATGCAGTGCCACCCCCTGCGACGCCAGCAAATGGAGCAGCGCGACTTGCCGACTCCCGCAGCCACCAACCCGTGTCACGCGCACCCTCAACGCACCGCGGTGAGGCTCAGATGCCAGACAGGCGAAGCCGGCCCGGCTGAGCAGCAGCGGGATCAGCCCCGGCGTCGTCGGCGACAACACCTCCGCGGTCGCCTCGTCAACGCACTCTGCCAACGCCAGACCGACAAGGACTTCCTCCTCCCGCGAATAGGTCACGGAACCTTCGACACGCTTGGACAACATCACTCCCCCAGAGCAATCACCAATGACAGCTAGCCATCGCGCCAAAGGGCACGCGGCAAGGGAAACCTTGGGAAACCAGGGGATTCAACGGGGATGCAGCCACCGGCTGCACCGTGGTCGGGACATCCACACCCGACCGATCAGGGACGATACAAGACCCCGCCGACAGTAAGCGTCCGGCGACAACGTATCTGGGCACCCAACTTGCTCACGGCGTTGGGTTTCGCCGCGGCTCACGATCTCCGAACGGATCGTCGAACTCCAGGTCACCGAACGGGTCATCCAGGACCGACAAGTAAGGCGAGGTCACTCGGGCCTGCTGCCAGTCGGCGAACTCTTGTTCGGCGAGCCTGTCTTGAGAATCGTGCATGACCAAATGGCACCACGCCACAGGTCGCGAGGACGTGCCGGACGTCCCGGAGCGCAGCAAGCAATGAAACACTCAGCTTCGAGCTTGAGCAATATCTCCGCTGACGGGCCTAGCCGCCTAAGGACGAATCTAGAACCGCAAGCCGGGTCCTGGACTTTCAGAAGGCCCGGATCAGGTACTCCGCTCGCGGCTGCCCTTCGCGCGTGATTGAGCCTGCTGCGTCAGCCGTCCGCGCCCCCGTGAAACGCTAGGACATCAGGCCTAGCGACGGGGGATTCTCAGGCGTCTGCCTTGCTTGCGGCCATGGCTCTCAGCGCGAACGACAAGTAGGCCTCGGGATACCGAAGATGTACGTGCGCGAATCCTGATGACAGCGCTCAAACGATTCCGGGAACGACAGTGATCAGCCAGTACAAGCCACCAGTCTCGGTGCGCGAATGCCGTGAAATCTGTGTACGCGCTTGTCCGCCGCGTCGGGACTGGCATAAGCCCCGGTGCTCGTGAGTGCGGCACCCATCATCGAACCCCACTCAGCAACACTCGGACGTCCGCGATTCACGGCCCGCGCATATCGCCGTCCACCATCCCCATCACCTGACGACGACTCGGCATTGCATTCGAAAGACGTCCGCCGAGGATCTGGTCGGGCGCGACGTCAAGTACTCCATCGCGTCTGAAGCGTTGACAAGTCATCCATGAGATCCCCGTTAAGGAACTTCGCTGGCTGGCACTCCTAGACGACCTCGAGAAGCGCCCACATGCCTCGGGCGTAGTGGCCGGGAAGGTTGCACACGATCTCGTAACGACCTGGCTTGAGATCCACGGTCACGCGCGCGATGTTTCCTGGGGCGATGCCGTCGAGGGAAGCGGGCTGAGCACACACCGGCTTTGCTTCACCGATCACAGCGGACTCTTCTACCCGGTCGGCTGCACCGATCGGACGCATTCCAGGTAGTCCGTCGGCTGCGAGTGGAAGGACCAGCAACTCATGCGGCCTAGACCCGAGATTCGCGAGCTCCAGGGTGACGGTGCCCGCTTGAGCGGCCGCGCTGGCTGGTGCCAGACGCATCATCATGCCGCCCATCATCATGCCGCCGCCGTCGGAGGCGAAGAAGCGAACGATCTGTCCAGTCGCCATCGTGGGCCGGCACGCGGAGTTCAGGCCGCGTCCATCGTTCGCGCCGCTCCACATCATGCCTGGTCCGAAACTTGCGCCGCCGTAGGTGAACGCCAGCGCCAGTACCCCGAGCCAAAGTACCGCGATGCCGACGACTACGGAGCGCAGGCGTCGACCGGACTGTGACTCACCCATGACAGTTCTCACGCTCCGTACGCGCCGGTCACGCAATCGCCCCGGTGTAGCCGGCGTGGGCGATCGCCGCCAAGATGCTCTCAACGGTCACCCCCTCGTCCGCCGTCACTTCACAGGTTCCGGTCTTGGCGCTGGTGCGGGATGAGTGCACGCCGGCCACGTCGTGCAGCGCCTTGTCGATGTGCTGCTCACAGGAACCGCAATGCATTCCGGTGACGTTGATGGTGAGCGTTGTCATTGCTTCTCCTTGATGGTGAGGTCAGGCCTGCGTGGCAGTGATGAACGAGGTCACGGGCGCATCGTCTCCGCCGGTGTGGTGGACCAGGCGCGGAACCGCCGAAGTCGCAGGCTGTTGGTCACGACGAACACTGATGAGGAGGCCATGGCGGCGCTCGCGATCATGGGGTTCAGCTTGCCCGACGCCGCAAGTGGCAGCGCTGCCACGTTGTAGGCGAAGGCCCAGAACAGGTTGCCCTTGATGGTGCGAAGTGTCGCGCGAGAGAGTCGGATGGCGTCAGCCGCGGCACGCAAGTCGCCACGAACCAGCGTGAGGTCCGAGGCCTCGATGGCCACATCCGTGCCGGTGCCCATAGCGAGCCCAAGGTCTGCGGCCGCGAGGGCGGCGGCGTCGTTGACGCCGTCTCCCACCATGGCCACGGTGCGCCCCTCGCGCTGCAGACGCGTGACGACATCGACCTTGTCTGCGGGAAGGACTTCGGCGATGACCTCATCAATGCCCACCTCGCGTGCGACTGCCGTTGCTGAGGTGGCGTTGTCGCCCGTGAGAAGCACCGGTCGCAATCCAAGCGAGCGCAGTTCCTCTATGGCCTGCAACGACGTTGGCTTCACCGAGTCGGAAACCACAAGCAGACCGCGCACTCGGCGTTCCCAGGACGCAGCCACCACGGTTCGACCCTGCTGCTCGGCCTTCGCCATTGCCTCGGCGAGCGTGTCGGACAGGTGCACGCCGACCTCGCGGAGCAGCCAGGCTGGGCGGCCAACCAGGATGTCGTGGCCTTCAATGCGGCCGCGCACACCCATTCCTTGCTCACTGGTGAAGGTTTCGACTGCTGGCAATGCGCCATGGTGTTCCAGCGCGGAGTCAGCGATTGCCCGAGCGATGGGATGTTCGCTCGCATGCTCCAGCGCTCCCGCTAGCTTCAGCACCTCCTGCCGATCCTCACCATCGGCGACGATGACCTCGTGCAGGCTCATGCGACCCGTGGTGACGGTGCCCGTCTTGTCGAGCACGATGGTGTCGATGGTTCGTGTTGATTCCAGCACCTGCGGGCCCTTGATGAGGATGCCGAGTTGCGCGCCACGACCGGTGCCGACGAGTAGCGCGGTCGGTGTCGCGAGGCCCAATGCGCACGGGCAGGCGATGATGAGGACCGCTACTGACGCGGTGAATGCCTCTTCCCAGGAATGGCCGGCCATTACCCAGCCCGCGAGCGTGAGTAGTGAAATGGCAATCACGACCGGCACGAACACGGCGGATACGCGATCCGCGAGTCGCTGTACGGCTGCCTTGCCGTTCTGCGCCTGCTCGACGAGTCGAGCCATCTGCGCCAGTTGGGTGTCGGCGCCCACGCGCGTGGCCTGGACGACCAATCGGCCACCGGCATTGGTCGTCGCACCCACCACCGTGTCATTGACACCGACTTCAACTGGCACCGGCTCACCGGTCAGCATTGACGCATCGATGGCACTTGCACCGTCGACAACAACGCCATCGGTAGCGATCTTCTCGCCAGGGCGTGCGACGAACACGTCCCCGACCCGCAATAGCTGGATGGGGACACGCGTCTCCACGCCGTCGCGAAGCACGGCGACATCCTTGGCGCCCATCGCGAGCAGTGCTCGCAAGGCCGCGCCCGACTGGCGCTTCGCGCGCGCCTCCAAGTAGCGGCCGAGCAGGATGAAGGTGGTGACGGCTGCTGCGACCTCGAAGTAGGTGTCCGCTGTCTTGCCCATTGCGGTCGGGTTGGCGGTGCCAACGCCCGGGTTCTGGACCAGCGTCACGACTGACCAGACGTAGGCGGCGGTGACGCCCAGGGAGATGAGCGTGTCCATGGTGGTCGCACGATGGCGCGCGTTCAAAACTGCGGCACGATGGAAGGGCCAGGCACCCCATGTCACCACGGGAGTCGACAGCAGGAACGCGAACCATTCCCACCCAGTGAACCGTGCCGCAGGCACCATGGTGACAACCAGGACTGGCAGCGAGAGTAGTGCGGATGCGACCAGGCGGCGGCGAATAGGACCTGATGTGTCCTGATCCTCAGCATCAACCTTCGGCAGCTCGGCGCTGTACCCGGTGTCGACGATCGTCTTGATCAACGTGGCCGCCTCGATGCCGGCGTCGTACTGCACGAAGGCCTTGCCCGTCGCATAGTTGACTGCCGCCTGCACCCCTTCGAGTTTGTTCAGCTTCCGCTCGATACGTGCGGCGCATGACCCGCAGGTCATGCCGCCCACGCTGAGTTCGATCGTCTCTGACATCGTGCCTCCTGGGCAGCACTATCCGCCGTTGCGATGTCGTTCCCATGCAGTAGTCGTGAAGGTTCGATGAAGAAGCCAGCACCCAAATGCTCTTCATCGAACCTTCACACAACCTCACCAGTTACTTGATGGTGAAGCTGGACCATGGGTACGCGAGAACGGCGACAAGGGAGACGGCAATGATGACGTGGTGGAACAACGGAACTTGGAACGGTTATGGCGGCTGGTGGGGCAGCGGATTTGGAATGATCATCATGATGCTTATCGTGTGGCTACCCATCATCGGTTTGGGTGTGTGGCTCGTGGGCCGGGTCACGCGGCCAGACTCCGAGCGTTCACAGGCCTACGGCGCCCCCTCGGGACCGCCCGCGGGACCCGGCGTTGAGTCAGTCCGCGGCATACTTGATCGTCGCTATGCGAGCGGCGAGATCACTGCCGAGCAGTATGCGGAGATGCGCCGGAACCTCAACCAGTGAAGGAGCACCCCAACGTGAGCGAACGCGTACTCGTCGTCGACGACGAGGTGCCCATGGCCAACGTGGTCCGCAGCTACCTCGACCGTGAAGGGTTTGTTGTGACCATGGCCCATACCGGGCCGGACGCCGTGGAGGCTGCTCGCGTCCACGATCCGGATGTCATCGTGCTCGACATCATGCTGCCCGGCTTCGATGGGCTGGAAGTGTGCAAGCAAGTGCGCGAGTTCTCCGACGCCTATGTGATCATGCTGACGGCGCGCGACGAGGAGGTGGACAAGCTGCTCGGCCTGGCCATCGGGGCCGACGACTACCTGGTCAAGCCGTTCTCCCCGCGCGAACTAGTGGCCCGGGTGCGGGCCATGCTGCGACGTCCACGCGCAGCAGCCGCAACCACCGCCGAGGGGTCGGCGCCCGAGGCCGCCGTGTACCGGATCGGTGCACTCACCGTCGACACTGGTTCCCGTGAGGTCACCGTGGCCGACATGACGGTGGATCTCACACGAACAGAGTTTGACCTACTAGCCGCGCTCGCGGCGCGCCCACGCATTGCCTTCACCCGGCAGCAACTCATCGCCGAGGTGTGGGGGCCCGGCTGGTACGGCGACGAGCACGTCGTCGATGTGCACATCGGGCATGTCCGTACCAAACTCAATGACACAACCGAGCAACCGCGCTTCATCCGAACCGTGCGCGGGGTCGGCTACGGAATGGTCGCCACATGAGGCGATCGGGGGCGCCTCGACTAGCCACACGACTCCTGCTGGCCCAGGTCCTCGTGGTCGCTGTCGGTGCGATCACCCCGGTCATTGCCGCCGCCTTGTTGGCACCGAGGCTCTTCCATCTGCACCTCCTGCAGGCGGGCGTCACACACAACCTTGTGGCGCTACATGCCGAGGCGGCCTTCCAGTCCGCCATGGGTATCGCTGTAATGCTCGGAGTGTTCATGTCGCTCGTTGCCGCAGGCATCGTCTCCTGGTTCCTGGTGCGACGCATCGCAGCCCCCATTGAGCAACTTGCACAAGCGACACATGACGTCGCCGCCGGGCTCTACGACGTCAATATTCCAACGACCGCGTTCAGCGTTGAACTCGATGACCTGGCTTCATCTTTCCAGAGCATGGCACAGCGCTTGGCTTCGGCCGGCGCAACTCGCACGCGGATGCTGGCTGATCTTGCCCACGAGGTGCGCACACCGTTGGCCACTCTGCAGGCCTACATCGACGGCCTGGAGGACGGGGTCATCAAGCGAGATGCTGCGGCATGGAACACGATGCGTCGCCAGATCGACCGACTTCGTCGTCTGGCCGACGATATTCGCGTGGTCGCGCAGGCCGAAGGGCAGAAGATCGATCTGGTGGCGATGGACGGCTGCGACGCCGTGCACGCCGCAGTGCAGGCGGCTGTTCCGCGCTTCGAGGCCAAGGGCGTCACCCTCGAGTTACGCGTCTGCGCCGAGCCCTGCCAGATCAACGGCGATGCCGTTCGCCTGCAGCAGGTACTAGCGAATCTGCTCGACAATGCGCTACGCCACACCGCTGCCGGCGGAAATGTGGCCGTGGATGGGAGCGAAGTCGGCGGTCGATTCCTCGTGACGGTCTCCGACAACGGCGACGGAATCCCCAGAGACCAACTTGACTCTATCTTCGAGCGCCTTCATCGCGTCGACGCTTCACGCGTGAATGCCGACGGCAGTGGCAGCGGCCTGGGATTGACGATCGCTCGAGCCATTGTGCAGGCGCACGGCGGCAGCATCAGTGCAGAAAGTGCAGGGCTAGGGACGGGGGCCCGCTTCAGCGTCTGCCTGCCGTTGGCTCCCCACTAGCCTGCGCAGCTCAGCAGTCCGCAGCATCGACCATGCCAGATCGAACTGTTGCGCCGAGATCTCTCCCCGATCGCGACGCTCCTGCAGGTGCTCCAATGCGCCTTGAGTGACAGGGGGGAAGCCCCCTTGCGTGACCTCTGGCGTAGCGGTTGGTCGAGTCATGAGACGGATGACGAGACACGCGCTCGCCACCAGCGCGGCGATCAAGCAGATCACCAATGCAATCGCGCCCCACAGCGGACTGGCATCAAGCAGTTGCGGCTGGGTGGCCACGCTCTCCAAAACGCTCACGCTTTGCGCCTCCCATTCCCGCACCATCTGCTTGGTGCAATGTGCTTAGGTTCCCGCCACTGCATGAAGGTCAGCTGTGCGCTCGATCAAGTAGCGAACAAGAAGTGGCGCGCCGTTTGCACTGTGGACCACGGCCAGAAGGAATGCCTACAACTTGGCCAACGGCGTCACTCCGGTGCGAGCCCAGGTCGGGATCGATCCGGGGATACCCCTGCGCCGCCCCCAGAGGAAGGCTGCTGGATCCGTAGGCAGATCGTGATGTCGGACTTCCAGGTGAAGGTGCGGCCCGGTGACGTGGCCTGAGCTCCCCACCCGCCCGATGCGCTGTCCCGCCCGCACTTGTCGACCAACGCGGACAGTGGCGGCAGCGAGATGTGCGTACCAGACGTCCACCGTGCGATTTCGAACCACGATCGTTCTTCCATACTCGCGGTCGTAGGCAATCTTGATCACGCGCCCGGAAGTCACAGCAGCCACTGCCGTGCCATAGCGGGCACTGATGTCGACGCCGGTGTGCCGGCGCGACCACAGCCGACCCCGTGAGCCAAATCCTGCGGATATCCGGCCCATCAGCGGGATTCGCGTAGGCACCCGCGACCGCGTGGCACGGATGGCTCGAGTGACGTCCACCCGCGTCCTTGAAGCTGGCACATACGCGGGGGCGACTCCGAGGGGTGTTGCCGTCGCCTGACCATCTACGACTGCCGTGGTGGTGTCGTCGGCGAAACCGCTGGTGGCGTGCGCGGCCGATGTCGGCCCGAGTAGCACGGCCAGCGCAAGGGCGAGCACGGGCCACCCGCGCATGCCCCGATTCACGCGATACCAAGCGTGGCGGCCACACAGACGCCGTGCGACACGTTGCACACTTGGACTCGGGACCACGCTGTCGCTGACATGCGGGCAAGCGTGCCCATCACACGCGACCAGCGGCAACCAGAATCGGCCTCTTGCAGGCTTTCTTCTTGGAATCTTCACAGACACGCCGGGAACGGCCGGTCGTCCGCCGAAAGCAAGGTCAACGACGCTTCGATTCGGAGGCGCTCGGTGTTCCCCACCAGCGTGGTACGAATGCGGGGGTGCGTGCGGCGTACTGACGCCAGGTGTTGCCAAATGCGATGTCGACTTGCCGTTCCTCGCTCATTGCGAGCCTCCGATACACCACGACCAGCACGGGGAACATGAGCAGTGTGGGTATGGTGGGCCACTGCAACAGGAACCCAAGCATGATGATCCAGAACCCGACGTACTGCGGGTGGCGGATTCGTGCATACGGGCCCTCCGTCGCCAGTTTGGATGCGCGTGCTGCCGCAAACAGGTGCCGCCATGAGGTGGCAAGCAGCCAGAATCCCGCACCGATGAGCCCGTAGCTGGCGAAGTGGAAGGGACTGAGGTGTGGGTCACCCTGCCAGTTGATGAGGTCGTTCCACAGGTGCCCGGAGGCATGCGTTGGCGTGAGCGCAGGGAAGCGGCTGCCCACCCACCCGCTGAGCAGGTAGAGCGTGAATGGTGCTCCATACATCTCGGTGAACAACGCGATCATGAAAGCGGTGAAGCCGCCGAACGCCTTCCAATCGTGGCTGGTCTTCGGATGGAAGAAGCTGGCCGCGAAGATCACAACGATGGCCGTGTTGATCAACACCAGCGGCCACAGGCCGTAGTCGGCGTTCATCGCAGGCTCGCCTTGCGGACGAGTGGCGTCGGCAACAATCGCATCCCCGCGGTGGTAGCCCGCTGCTGCGAGGTCACGGGTCCACGGCGCCGGCCCTGGAACCCTGCGAGGGCGAGCGCCTGCTGAATGGCCACGAACGACACCGTGCCGGGAAACTTCACGGTGGCCTGACCATCGTGGATGTCACTGACGGACACCCAAACGGTCCCCGGCAGGTCGCGCAGGACGTCAAGGATCTTGCCGATGCAGGCTGCGCAGTGAATGCCACGCACGCGCACCGATGCTGATGTGCTCATGTGCTCATTGGATCGCCCAATCCCTCAGGTCTCGTCACCGTTCCGTGAACCTTCAAAGAAGAAGAGGCCCGGCACGGACATTCCGAAGAGCAGTGGCCGTTGTCGCGAAAGCAGACACACGCGCACCGCACGTCAGTAGTGCGGGCATCGCACCGTGTGCGGCCCGCGTTGACGTTGCGGGGATGCT
>JAKAIC010000064.1 GCA_021814565.1 Actinomycetes bacterium
GACGAACGGGACGTGGATTCGGACGTCGTCGCGGGTGCCGCCGAATCCGTTAGCACTCTCGACCCGAGAGTGCTAGATCGAATGCTAATCCCACCGCCCACCCCGCGCCAATCGGAACCGCCGACGGCTCCTTTGTGGGGCCTTCGCGCCAGCTGAAGGCCCCACAAAGGAGCCGTCGGCGGAACGAGAGAATGGGGGGGTGCAGCAGCCCTGGATCGCCTCCCCCGACGCGGCGCCGGCCCTGGCCTTCGCCGACGCCCATTGGGACGCCTCCGATGTCCTGCGGCTGGGGGCGGAACTGGAGCGGGGCTTCGGGCTGACGACCCAGCAGCGGGCCGCAGTGCTCACACAGGCCGAACTCCGCCAACGGGCCACCAGGCGCTGGGGTGAGCACAGCGACGGCCTCTTTCTCACGCGCGAGGGCCTGGAGCAGGCCACGCGGCCACTGCTGGCCCGCTGGCGGGCGGAACGGCTGCGCGGCTACGGCGTGCAGGCCATCGCCGACCTGGGCTGCGGACTGGGCCTGGAGGCACGCGCCATGACCAGCGCCGGGATACGGGTATCGGCCATCGAGCTCGACGCCGAGACGGCCGCCCTGGCCGCGGCCAATCTGCACGACCGCAATGCCGACGTGCGGCTCGGTGACGTCACGCAGCCGGCCGTGCTGGAGCCGGTACTGGCCGAGGTCGATGCGGTGTTCCTGGATCCTGCGCGACGCGACCCGACCGCGCCCCGCAGCATCGATGGCCTGAGCGGCCACCGCGTCAGCGATCCCTCGCGATGGTCTCCCCCATGGCCATGGATCACCGCGCTGGCGGCCCGCCAACCCCGCACCGTGGCCAAGGTCGCGCCGGGCATCGACCACGCCCTCATCCCCGAAGGCGGAGCGGCGGTGTGGGCGGCCGTTGACGGCGACCTGCTGGAGGCCAGCATCTGGTTCCCCGGCTTCGAACCCACCGCCAGCCGTGCCTGCCTGGACCTGGATCAAGGCAGCGCGGCCTGGCTCGACGACCGCATGCCGGCTGCGGAGGACATCTGCTCCGTCGGCGACTACCTGCTCGATGTGGCACCCGTCGTCACGCGCAGCCACCTCGTCACAACCCTGGCCGCTGCAATAGCGGCCGCACGCATCGACGAGCACATCGGCTACCTCACCACCGACTCGGCTCCTCAGCCCTCGCCCTTCCACCACGCCCATCGCGTATTGGAGGTGCTCCCCTTCGAACGCAAGCGCGTAGGCGCAGCCGTGGCAGCACACGGCGCCGGCTCACTTACGGTGATGAAGCGCGGCATCAACCTCGACACCGAAGCCCTGCGCAGGCACTGGCTGGCCCGCAGCAAGGGTTCTGCGGCCCTGGTGGTGGCCCTCACCCGCATAGGCAATGCGCCGACCGCCATCATCTGCCAGGCCTGACGCGCGCACCTCGCCGCGGTGCGCACGCGCACCGATCCGCATGCCAGCCCGGCGCGATCGGTGCAAGGGACCGGCTCCCGCGTAGCACGCGCTACACCGTGACGGTCTCAATGGGCAGCGAGCTGTCGACCGCGAAGTCGAGGGCACTGGGCTGGATTCCTGACGCCAGCAACTGTGCACCGAGCGACGCCACCATGGCACCGTTGTCGGTGCAAAGGCCGGGGCGCGGAATGCGCACCTCGACGCCGGCCCGCGCCGCCCGCTCGAACACCATGGCCCGCAAGCGTGAATTGGCGGCCACACCGCCACCGATGAGCAGGTGTGCGATGCCCTCGTGTGCGCAGGCATCAAGCGCCTTGCGCGTCAGCACGTCCACCACCGCCTCCTGGAAGGAGGCCGCAACATCGGCCACGGGGATGGTGCGGCCGTCAGCTTCCGCGTGTTCCACCCAACGCGCCACCGCAGTCTTGAGGCCGGAGAAGGAGAAGTCGAAGCGGTGCTTGTCCATCTCAGCGCGCGCGGTGAGGCCGCGCGGGAAGGCGATGGCAGCTGCATTGCCGTCACCGGCAATACGGTCTATGGCCGGTCCGCCCGGAAAACCCAAGCCCAGCAAACGCGCCACCTTGTCGAAGGCCTCACCCGCGGCGTCGTCCAGCGTGTGGCCCATAGGGGTCACCGCATACGACACATCGTCGACGCGCAACAGCGAGGAGTGACCTCCACTCACCAGCATGGCGATGGCCGGTTGCGGCAGGGGCCCATGCTCGAGCCGATCCACTGCCACGTGCGCGGACAGGTGGTTGACGCCGTACAACGGCTTGCCCAGACCGAAGGCCAGCGCCTTGGCCGCAGCCACGCCGACCAGCAGCGCACCCACCAGGCCGGGGCCACTCGTCACGGCCACGGCGTCAATGTCGTGCAGCGACACACCGGCCTCGGCGCAGGCGCGCTGCAGGGCCGGCACCATGGATTCCAGGTGCGCCCGTGCCGCCACCTCGGGGATGACGCCGCCGAAGCGGGCATGTTCCTCAACACTGGAGGCCACCGCATCAGCCAGCAGTTGGTAACCGCGCACGATGCCGACGCCGGTCTCATCACAGGAGGTCTCGATACCGAGGACCAGGGGTTCAGCCATGACGCTCCATGAGCATCGCGTGCACTCCGGGTGCGTAGTAGTTGGGACGCCGCCCGACCACCTGAAAACCGTTGCGTTCGTACAGCGAAATGGCTGCGTCATTGCCGACGCGCACTTCCAACAGCACGCGCTTGGCTGCGCTATCGGCAGCGGCCTCGAGCATGGCCGCTAGCAGGGCAGCACCGACGCCGCGCCGTTGATGCGAGCTGCGCACCGCCAGATTCAGCACTTCCGCTTCACCCGCACTGAGCGCGAGATCCGCATAGCCGACGAGCTGCTCGTCATCGAGTGCAGCGAACATGCGACGCTCCTCGTCGGCGAGGTCGGCCCAGAACATGGCCTCACTCCAGGGCTGCGCATGGAAGAGCTCATGCTCGATGTCGAGTGCTGCCGGGATGTGCCACCAACCGAAAGTGGCCAGCACGGTCATCGCTGCACCGTGGATTTCCTGGTCACCGAAACGGTGGCATCAGGATGGCGCAGGTACAGCGGCGTCAGTGGCTGGGTCTCGCCACGCAGTGCACGCACGATGGCGACGAAGGCCACGTCCGCTGCCTGCGGTGTGGCGCGATGCTGCACGGCCGCAGCAGGTACCAGCTTGGGACCGAATACCGGGTGATCATGCTCGTCGTAGGTGGCGGCGGCGTACTCCTTGCGCTTCACGTCGATGCTGGCCACGAAACGCCCCACGTGTCCGGCGCGGCGTGCGCCATGGGCCAGCGCGTCCAATGAGCTGACCCCGAACACGGGAATGCCGGCCACCTGGGCCAGGGTCTGGGCCGTGACCAGTCCCACGCGCAGGCCCGTGTACGGCCCCGGCCCGATGCCCACGGCAATGCCGTCGAGATCGGTCATGGTCACCTCGGCAAGCACCTCGCGAATGAGTGGCATGAGCAATTCACCGTGCAACTGCGGCCCGTTGAGCTCACCACGTGCGCTCTCGCGCAGCACGACGCCGTTCTGCACCAGGGCCACGCTCATGACCGGTGTGGAGGTGTCAATCCCGAGCAGGAACATCGACACCCTCCCAACGCGGGCCGACCGCCTCGATGCGAACCGTGCGCTCATCATCATGGTTGCGTTCGATGTGCACCAGCAGGCGATCCTCGCTCAGGTCTTCCATGCGCCCGGCCGCCCACTCGGCAACGATCACGTGCTCCTCGGCATCGAAGGCGAACCCCAGATCCTCCAGTTCATCCCAGTGTTCAATGCGATAGGCATCGACATGCACAAGCGCGGGACCGGCGACCAGCGAGGGATGCTTGCGCGCAATGACGAAGGTGGGCGAGGTGATGGGGCCGCGTACCTGCAAGCCCTCGGCGATGCCCTGGGTGAGCGTGGTTTTGCCCGCGCCCAGGGGGCCATCCAGGATGACGAGGTCGCCGGCACGCAGCAGCGCACCCAGCTTCACTCCGAGGTCGCGCATGTCCGCGGCCGTAGGCACTCGCATGGCTCAGGCTCCACCGAGGAAGCGCTTGGCCAGGCGAGTACCGATGCGCGTGGTCATCTCGTAGCCGATGGTGCCGCAGGCACTGGCCCATTCCTCCGCGCTGGGACCGTCCTGCCCGAAGATGATGGCCTCATCACCCACCGCCACCTCGAGCTCGCCGACGTCGATCACGAACTGGTCCATGCAGATGGTGCCGGCAGCGGTGAAGCGGTGGCCGTGCAAGGCAACCGGTCCCGCGTTGGTGCCGGCGCGGGGCAGGCCGTCGGCGTACCCGAGTGGTAGCAGGGCCAAGCTGGTGGGGTGCGTGGTCAGGTAGCGATGGCCGTAGGAGACGCCAGCACCCGCAGGTACGGCGCGCACATTGGCCACGCTGGCCCTCACCGTCATCACGCGAGCGAGCCCGAACTGCTCGGCGTTGTCATTCATGGGCGATACGCCGTAGGAGGCCATGCCCACACGCACCAGGTCATAGTGCATGTCCGGGCGCGTGAGCGTGGCCGCGGAGTTGGCCAGGTGACGCAGGCGGGGCGTCACCCCGCAGGCCGACGCGACCGCCAGTGCGCGCTCGAATTCCGCCTGCTGCGCCGCATTGGCGGGATGTGCCGGCTCGTCGGCGCAGGCCAGATGCGACCACACGGAGACGACCTCCAGGTGGGCCGCCTCCCGGAACAGTGAACGCCAGGTCTCCGGCGCTGCACCACCGCGGGAGAGGCCGGTATCCAGCTCGATGTGCACGCGCGGCCGGCGACCCGCAGCCCGGTAGGCGGCAATCACGTGACGCAACTGCGCTGCATTGGCGATGCTCAGATCGACGTCCTGCTCCACTGCGGCCGCGAAATTGTCGGCGTCATTGAGCAACCAGGCCAGCAAGGGACCGCGATCGCCTGCGGCGCGCAGGGCCAGGGCTTCGTCGAGGAAGGCCACGCCCAGCCAATCGGCGCCGGCCTGACGGGCCGTGCGTGCGCACTCGACCATGCCGTGCCCATAGGCATCGGCCTTGACGACACACATCAGTTGCGCGGATCCGATGCGCTGCTTCAGTGCGCGCACATTGGACGCATAAGCGGCGAGATCGATCTCCGCCACTGCGCGTACTGGTCCCACGGCTCCGGTCACGGCGCCATTGTTGCGGATTCGACCGGTGCCAGCCCCACCAGCAGATCGGATGCGGTGTTGTCGGTGACGGCAGCGGCCGCGGAATGACGCAGCGCGCTGGCGGCAGCCAGTTCCATGAAGTCGCGTTCGCTGAAGTCACCCGCACGTGCCCAACGGGCGGCGGCCCCGGCGATGAGTCCCGCCAGCACGTCCCCACTGCCGGCAGTGGCCAGCTGGGCGCCCAGCAGCGGCGTGGCCAGGAAATGCGAGCCATCGGTGATGATCGTGGTGGGGCCCTTGAGCAGGATCAGGCAGCCGCAGGCACGCGCCAGGCGCTTGGCAGCACGCAGCCGATCGCCGTGGAAGTCGAACTTGAGATCGAAGCCCTGCGCCAATCGCAGCGCCTCGCCAAGATGCGGCGTGAGCAACGTGAGGTCGCCACTGGTGCGGCGCGACATCAGCGCCTCGCGCAGGCTCCGGTGCTCCGCGATCAAGGTGATGGCATCGGCATCGACGACCACCGGTGTCCGCATGTCCAGCACGGAACGCAGGGCATCAAGCGCCTTGCCGTCAAGGCCCATGCCGCAGCCCACCAGCCAGGCGCTCACCCGCTTCGAGCGATCGATGCCGGAGCGTCCCTCAGCGACGACTTCCGGCTGCGCGGCGACCACATCGTCCTTGGCCGGCCCGTAGTAGCGGACCATGCCGCAGCCACTGCGCGTGGCCGCCGCGGTGGAGAGCAGGGCCGCGCCGGGATAGCGCCGGGACCCGGTGACGATTCCCACTACCCCCCGCGTGTACTTGTCCACGTTGGGGAGCGGCGCCTGGAACCAGTGGCCCTGCCCGGTGACGGCCCGGTCCGCGGAATCCATGGGCACGCCGATATCGGCAACCAGCACCTCCCCGCAGTTGATGGCAGCGGGTGCGATGACATGCGCACGACGCAGAGCACCGAAGGTGACCGTGAGATCGGCATCGATGGCAACGCCATCGACGGCGCCGGTATCCGCATGCACCCCGGAGGGCACATCGACAGCGACGGTGAAGAGTTCCGCGTCGGCGATGGCGCGCGCCATGAGTGCCGCAATTCCGGTGAGACCGCGTGTGGAGCCCAGGCCCACCATGCCGTCGATGACAAGGTCCCACTGGTCGAACATTTCCAGTGCACGATTGACGTCGATGATGCGACCACCGGCAGCGGAGAATGCGCGTTGGCCCTCGTCATGCATGCGGCCGGCAACCGGCAGGGCGCAGACGGCGGCACCACGTTTGGCCAGGCGTACGCCCGCGAACAGTGCGTCGCCACCGTTGGCACCGGAACCCACGAGCAGCAGCACATGCCGGCCCACCACGCCGCCGAGATCCTTGAGCACGGTGATGCACTCACTGGCCACGGCCGCTGCTGCTCGCTGCATCAGTGTGCCATCGGCCAGATGCTCCGGGAAGGCGGCCTCGGCTGCACGTACGGCATCAGCGCTGAGGACGGGCAGGCTCATGGCTGTCGCTCGGCGATCACATAGGCGATGGCCACGCCGGCGTCATGCGTGAGCGATATGTGCCAGTCGGTGATGCCCCGCGCCGCCGCGGTGTCCGCCGCCTGACCGCTCAATGCCAGGCGCGGTCGCCCGCCATCGTCCCGGCTCACCTCCACCTCATGCCAGCTGAGTCCCGCAGGCACGCCCAGTGCCTTGGCCACGGCCTCCTTGGCGGCGAAGCGCGCGGCCATGGAGGCGATGGATCTCGGAGCTCCACCACGCTGGAAGCGCTCATGATCGGTGAACACGCGTTCAGCGAAAGCCGCCGTGCGCATGGAGACCGTCTGGAAACGGTCGATGTCCACCACGTCGACACCGATGCCGATGATCATGGTCACTCCACGGTGACGGACTTGGCGAGGTTGCGGGGCTGATCGACGTCGAAACCACGGAGCGTGGCCATCTCGCAGGCGAACACCTGCAGGGGCACAGTGGCAACCAGCGGCTGCAGCAGCGTCGAACAGGTGGGGATGCGGATGATGTGGTCGGCGAAGGCGATGACGCTGTCATCGTCCTCTTCTGCGAGCACGATGGTGTGGGCGCCGCGTGCTCGGACTTCCTGGATGTTCGACACCATCTTCTCGTGCAGCACGCTACGCCCGGCGCGCGGCGGCACCACCACGAACACGGGCAGGCCGTCCTCAAGCAGTGCGATGGGGCCGTGCTTGAGCTCGCCCGCGGCGAAGCCCTCAGCATGCATGTAGGCGATTTCCTTGAGTTTCAAGGCACCTTCCAGGGCCACCGGATAGCCGACATGGCGGCCGATGAAGAGCACCGAGTGCGCGCCGGCGTAGGTGCGCGCCAGGGCCCGGATGGGCTCCACGGTGTCGAGCACCAGGTCCACCTTCTGCGGCATGTCAGCGACTTGCGCGATGAGGTGGTTGATCTCCTCGCCGTACATGTTGCCGCGGATCTGCGCGAAGAAGAGGGCGAAGACGTAGACGGCGACGATCTGCGTGAGGAAGGCCTTGGTGGACGCCACCGCCACTTCCGGTCCGGCATGCGTGTAGAGCACGGCGTCGGATTCACGGGGGATGGTCGAACCCTGGGTGTTGCAGATGGCGAGCACCCGTGAGCCCTGCTCCTTGGCATAGCGCAGTGCCATCAGCGTGTCCATGGTCTCGCCTGATTGCGAGATGGCGATGACGAGCGTGTGGCGATCGAGTATGGGATCTCGGTAACGGAACTCGCTGGCCAGCTCCACCTCGCAGGGCACGCGCGTCCAGTGCTCGATGGCGTACTTCGCGACCAGCCCCGCATGGAAGGCGGTGCCGCAGGCGGTGATGATGATCTTGTCGATGGAGCGCAGTTCCTCCTCCGAGAACTGCAGCTCGTCCAGTGTCAGCTTGCCGTTCTTGATGCGGCCGAGCAGCGTGTCCGCAACTGCCTTGGGCTGCTCGTGGATCTCCTTGAGCATGAAGGTGTCGTAGCCGCCCTTCTCGGCGGCTGCGGCATCCCACGTGACGTCGTACTCCGTGACCTCTGCGGGCGCGCCGTTGAAGTCGGTGATGACGACGCGCTCCGGCCGCAGTTCAACCACCTGGTCCTGGCCCAGTTCGATGGCGTGACGGGTGTGGCTGATGAAGGCCGCCACATCCGAGGCCAGGAAGTTCTCGCCCTCACCGCGACCGACAACCAGCGGCGAATTGCGGCGGGCACCGACGACCAGGTCCGGCATGTCCGCGTGCACGGCCACCAGGGTGAAGGCGCCGGAGAGGCGGCGGCACACCCGGCGCATGGCCTCCGCCAGGTCGTGGTCGGTCTCGGGCAGGATGCGGGCCAGCAGGTGGGCAACCACCTCGGTGTCGGTCTCGGATTGCAGCTGCACGCCCGCTCCCGAGAGTTCGGCGCGCAGCTCGGCGAAGTTCTCGATGATGCCGTTGTGGATGATGGCGACCTTGCCGTCCTCCGAGACATGCGGATGGGCATTGGCATCGGTGGGGCCGCCGTGCGTGGCCCAGCGGGTGTGGCCGATGCCGGTGGAGGACGCGGTGGTGGGATCACCGGCCAGCACGGTCTGCAGGTTGGTGAGCTTGCCCGCCTTCTTGCGCACCTGCAGGCGGCCGTCAACCACCAGTGCCACGCCGGCGGAGTCGTAGCCCCGGTATTCCAGCCTGCGCAGGCCGTCAACCACGACCTCAACCGCCTGCTTGCGTCCGACGTATCCGACGATTCCGCACATATCCAGTCCTTACAGCGAGAGTTCGGCCCTGACGACCGCTACCAGTTCATCGGCAACTTCCTGGGCGATGGCCGCGGTGGGCGCCTCCACCATGACCCTTACCAGCGGTTCTGTACCGCTGGGGCGCAGCAGCACGCGACCGCTTTCGCCCAGTCGCTCCGCGGCCCTGGTGATGGCGGCGTTCAGCGACTGGTTGGTGCCGACGCGGGCCTTGTCAACGTTCTTCACGTTGATGAGCACCTGCGGCAACTGGGTCATGACGGCGGCCAGATCGGCCAGTGTGCGCTTGGTCTGCGCCATGCGAGCCATGACATGCAGTGCGGTGAGCGTACCGTCGCCGGTGGAAGCGTGGTCGAGCATGATGACGTGGCCGCTCTGCTCACCACCGAGCGTGTACGCGGACGCGCGCATGGCCTCCAGCACATAGCGATCGCCGACCGCCGTCTCGATGAGATTGATACCGGCCTGGCGCATGGCAATCTTGAATCCCAGGTTCGACATCACGGTCGCCACCACGGTGCTGGCGCGCAAGGCGCCACGATCACGCAAGGCAAGCGCGAGGATGGCCATGATCTGGTCACCATCGACGATGCGGCCCTCGGCGTCCACGGCCAGGCAGCGATCGGCGTCGCCGTCATGACCGATCCCCAGGTCGGCCTTGTGCTGCATGACGTGCAACTGCAGGTCCTCAAGGTGGGTGGAACCGCAGTTGTCGTTGATGTTCAGGCCGTCGGGGTCGGCATGGATGGCGATCACCTCAGCACCTGCACGGCGATAGGCCTCGGGTGCCACATGGAAGGCGGCACCGTTGGCACAGTCGACAACCACGCGAATGCCGTCAAGGCGATTGGGCAGGGAACCGACCAGGTGGTCCAGATAGAGCTCGACCAGTTCGCTGCCATCGGTGATGCGGCCCACGTCACCGCCGGTGGGCCGCGGCCAGGGCTCGTTCATGCGTGCCTCGATGGCGTCTTCGATGCTGTCATCGAGCTTGCTGCCGCCACGGGCGAAGAACTTGATCCCGTTGTCGGGCATGGCGTTGTGTGAGGCGGAGAGCACCACCCCGAGGTCGGCGCCCGTCTCCGCTGTCAGGAAGGCGATGGCGGGCGTGGGTGCCACCCCGACCCGCACCACATCGACGCCAGCGCTGGCCAAACCCGCGACCACGGCGGCCTCAAGGAACTGGCCGCTGATGCGGGGGTCGCGGCCCACGATGGCCCGGGGACGGTGCCCGGCGAAGTCGCCGGCATCGCCGAGCACGTGGGCGGCCGCAACCGCGAGGTCAAGAGCCAGTTCCGCGGTCAATTCGCCATTGGCGAGACCACGAACCCCGTCAGTGCCAAAGAGTCGAGCCACGATGCGAGCCTAGCGGCGAAGGCGACTCAGGAGCCGGCAGCACGATCGCGGGCCAATCGGCGCAGCGACTTGGCATCGAGTGGATCCAGTGTTGCGATGTGCTCGCGCACCGCGATCGCGGCCTGCCACATCCGCGCGTACTCGTAGTCCAAGGCCAGTCGCCTCCAGAGCAGCACCTCGCGCGGGAAGCGATGCACCGCATCCACGCCTGCTGCAATGGACGCCGCATTGGCTGAGATGTGGTGCAACTCCTCCAGCACGCCGAGCACCCGTATGGGCTCTGGGCTCTCCGCAGCGGCTCGCAGCAGCGCGGGAACGGCAATCGCCCGCTGTGCAGCGGTG
>JAKAIC010000065.1 GCA_021814565.1 Actinomycetes bacterium
GAGAGGTAGGTGCCGTGGCGCATGGTGCGGGCGATGCGCAGAGCGATGGGACCGTCTACGTCGAAGACACGACGAGTCTCCGGCTCGTCGCCCGCCGTGACATCGTCGCCGGTGAGCATCACCACGTTCACGATGCCGTGGAGCGAGGCGCCGGAGAGGTCGGCCTGGATGGCCAAGCGGTTCTTGTCGCGGCACACAACCTGCAAGATCGGTTCGAGCCCGTGCATCTGCATAGCGATGGCCGTGGCCACATTCGAGGTATGTGCGCTGGCAGCGGGATTGTCCGTGGCATTGACCGCATCGAACCAGGGGCGCAAGCGCTCGGCGGAGCGTGCCACCTTGGCCATGTTGGGGCCGTCGATGACGGGGAATTCGGCGGTGAACACCTGCTCACCGGCAGCCAGCAGTTCACGCAGCCGACTCATGTGCGGCTCGCTGTTTCCGCTGGCCCCGGGTTGTCGGCGGTCTCCCAGCCCGCCGGCACCTGGCGGTCGCGCTTGGTGAAGAGATTGACCCAGGCGGAGGTGTTCTTGAGCTGGTTGTCGAGGGGTGGGCGCAGATCGTTGTACTCCTCCTTCCACACACGGGGGAGGGGCAGCGTCTGTGTGCGCTCGTAGGCCTTGGTCCAGACGCAGCGCATCTCCGGGATCACCTCACAGTGGCCGTTCTCCCGCACCCCGCCGCAGGGGCCATTGCGCAAGGTCTTGGGGCAGGTCATGGGGCAGGTCATGCCCGTGGAATGCAGCACGCAGGTGCCACACATGCGGCAGTCCCAGATGGACGCCTTCACCGCATGCTCGATCTTGATGCCGATTCCCATGACGATTCCTTAGAGCCATGCACCCGTTGCGGCCGAATCGGCCCGGCGCTTCTCGATGAGTTCCTTGGCGCGACGCACCGCGGTCGAGGCATCGGCGGCGTAGCCGTCCGCACCGACGACGTCGGCGTACTCCTGCGTGACAGGCGCGCCGCCCACCATGATGATGACCTGCTCGCGCAGGCCGGCCTTGGTGATCTCGTGGATGTTCTGCTTGAACATGGGCATGGTGGTGGTGAGGAATGCCGACATGCCGACGATTGCAGGCTGGTGCTCCTTGATGGCATTCACGAACTTCTCGGGGGCGGTCTGCACCCCGAGGTCGATGACGGTGAATCCGGCGCCCTCGAGCATGATGTTCACCAGGTTCTTGCCGATGTCATGCACATCACCCTTCACGGTGCCCATGACGACCGTGCCGATGGATTCAGCGCCGGTGTCGGCAAGCAGCGGCCGGAGGATCTCCAGCGCGCCGGACATGGCCCGGCCGGCGATGAGCATCTCGGGCACGAAGTAGTCGCCGCGCTCGAAACGCGCGCCCACTTCCTCGAGCGCGGGTATGAGCGCCTCGAACAGGATCTCGGAAGGCGTCATGCCCTCGTCGAGGCCCTGGCGTGTCAGTTGCAGTACGGCGGGTCCGTTGCCGGCGATCGTCTCGTCGAACAAATCCTTGATGATGTCTTCCTTGCTCACGACTGGGCATCCTTTCGGCGTCGTTGGTTCATGGGGAATCTACGCGTCTCATCGATGAGCAGCAGACCTAGTGCGGGCAGCCGTGCTTGGGTGAGACGGCTGGAAGGCCCGGTGACGGACACCGAGGCGATGACCTTTCCCTGATCATCGCGGATGGGAGCGGCCACCGCGGTGAGCCCCTCTTCCAGTTCGTCCTTGATGACCGCGAATCCACGGCGGCGCACCAGTGCCAACTCGGTGACGAGTTCGGCTCGAGTGGAGATGGTGTGAGGGGTGCGTCGCTCAAGGCGCCCAGGGGGGATGGGTGTGGCATCGAAGGCCAACAGCACCTTGCCCAAGGCGGAGCAGTGGAGCGGCAGGCGTGAGCCGACCCAGTTGCGCGTGCCCAGCAGGTATGCGCCGTCTGCCTGGTCCAGTGACTCCACGGCATCGCCGATGGCCACGGCCAGGTTGGCGGTCTCGCCGGTGACAGTGGCCAGTCGCTCCAGCAGCGGTCGGTATTGCGAAATGAGGTCGATATCACCGGCACGGGTGCGTGCGAAGCGAACCAGGGTCTGCCCCGGGATGAAGGCGCCCTCGCGGTCGCGCGCGACCAGTCCCTGGCGTTCCAGGGCGGACAGCATTCGGGACACCGTGCTCTTGGCCAGGCCGTGGGCCGATGCCAGTTGCGTGAGGAGTGGTGGGCGCTCGGCCTCGAGTACGGAGACCAGGAGTGCGCTGGCGCGTTCGATGGCCTGCGCACCGGTGGGTGCACCGGCTCGGGACTCGGCCATCGTGCCTCTACAGAGTTTCATACTGTGGAACCAGTGTTCCACATGTCCACTGTATAGTCGCCGACGTCCAACGTCAATGATCAGATTGACGATGAAGGAGTCAACGTGTTCCGCAATCAGCTGCCGCGCTACGAGATCTTGAGTGAAGAGGCCATGGCCACCCTGGATATGGGTTGGCGACGCATCGTGTCCGAGGTGGGCGTCGAATTCATGAGCCCCTGGGCCACGGAATTGCTGCGCGAGGCGGGGCAGGAGGTTGAGGGTGACAACGTCAAATTCGATCCTGATTGGATCGTGGCGCAGGTGGCCAAGGCGCCGCGCGAGTTCGACATGCGGGCGCGCAACCCCAAGCGCGGCGTGCACATCGGCGGTGACGCCATGGTGTTCGCGGGTGTGTACGGTCCGCCCTTCGTGCGGCGGGGTGATGTGCGTCGTGACGCCACCTTCGAGGACTTCCAGAACTTCTGCAAGCTGGCGCAGTCCTATGACGTGATGGACAGCGTCGGTGGCGTGGTCTGCGAACCAAACGACCTCAGCCTCGATTCGCGGCACCTCGATATGGCCTATGCCGCCGCCACCCTGACCGACAAGCTGTTCATGGGCAACGTGGTCACTGCGGAGAACGCCAAGGACGTCATCCGCATGGCTGAAATCCTGCATGGCGGTCGCGAACGGATCGAGGAGACCCCGGCGCTCATCTCACTGATCAACTGCAACTCGCCCCTGCGCTGGGACGACCGCATGCTCGACTCCCTGCGTGAGTACGCCCTGGCCAACCAGCCGGTCATCTGCACGCCCTTCCTGCTGATGGGCGCCATGAGCCCGGTCACGATTCCCGCCTCCCTGGCGCAGCAGATCGCGGAGGCGCTTACTGGGATCGCGCTGGTGCAAACCCTGCGTCCGGGTGCGCCGGTCGTCTTCGGCTCCTTCCTCTCCAATATCGACATGCAATCGGGCTCGCCGCAGTTCGGCACCCCGGAGAGCGCCATCGGCCTGCTCGCCACCGGGCAGATCGCCCGCCACTTCGGCCTGCCCTTCCGCGCTGGCGGCACCCTGAACTCGGCGCACACCGCGGATTACCAAGCGGGATTCCAGACCCTGATGACCATGCTCCCCACCATGCTGGCGGGCACCAACTTCGTGCTGCACGCAGCCGGTTGGTTGGAGGGCGGCCTGGTGTCGGGCTACGAGAAGTTCGTGCTCGACATCGAGGTGCTGGAAGCCCTGCAGCACCAGTTCAAGCCCGTCACCTTCGACGAAGCCTCGCTCGCCTTCGGTGCGCACGTCGAAGTCGGCCATGGTGGCCATTTCCTGGGCGCAGAGCACACCATGGGCCTCTTCCGCACCGCCTTCTACCGTCCCTGGGTCTCTACGGCCGAGAGTTTCGATCGCTGGACCAAGAACGGTTCTCGGCATGCCGATGTGCGTGCGCTGGAGGTCGTAGACAAGAAACTCGCCGCCTACGAGATGCCGGAAATCGACGCGCAGGTGCTGGCGGAACTCGATGATTTCGTGACCATGCGCAAGACGCAACTGGATGGCTGAGTCCTCGCGAAAACGCATGTCCCCAACCGCTGGAGTTGGGGACCAGTGGCCACATTGTGGAACCAATGCATCACGGAATTTCGGACGAAGACCGTGCAGATCAACGGCTTTTCGAACCGATCGTGTTTCTTGGTGCAACAGTTGGGTTACTTCGGCGCGAATTCCCGCACTTCGTCTTGACTCGCTATATGACGGCGCCAACGATGTTGGCCTGTCGGCCGGTGCGCCGATTGCAGCAGTTGGGACGACTTGGTGGAAATAGCGCGGGTTCGCCTGTGTATCGACGGGCAGTGGATCGATTCCGCCGATGGCGTGGTTCGGGAGATCCGCAGCCCCTTTGACAACGGTTTGGTAGCGCAGGCGGCAGAGGCCACGGCCGACGATGTCGAGCAGGCCATTGCGGCCGCCCGTCGTGCCTTCGATTCCGGCCCCTTCCCGCATTGGACGCTGGAGCAGCGCTGCGCCTTGGTTGCTCGGGTGGCGGACCTGCTGGAACGTGATGCGCAGCTCATCGCCGCCGCGGAATCCGCCGACACCGCCAAGCGCCTGCTGGAGGCCGAGTACGACATCGCCGATGTGATCGCTGTGTTCCGCCACTTCGCCGCGCTCGGTCGTGCGTTGCATGAGCGACAGGTCGATGTCGGACGTCCGGAGATCGACAGCCGGATCGTCTACGAGCCGGTGGGTGTCTGTGGGCTCATCGGCCCTTGGAATTACCCACTGCTGCAACTCGCCTGGAAGGTGGCGCCGGCACTGGTGGCGGGCTGCACCTTCATCATGAAGCCCAGTGAACTCACCCCCTCGAGTGCCGCGCACCTCATGCGCATCCTCATGGAAGCCGGTACGCCGGATGGCGTGGCCAACCTGCTCCTCGGTGCCGGAGCAGTCGTGGGGGCGCCGCTCACCAGCGACCCGCGCATCGACCTCGTCTCCTTCACCGGCGGTCTGGCCACGGGCAAGCGCATCATGGCCGCCGCCGCCGCCACGGTGAAGAAGGTGGCACTGGAGCTGGGTGGCAAGAACCCCCACATCATCTTCGCCGACGCCGATCTCGATGCGGCCATCGACAATGCAATCACTGCAGCCTTCCTGCACTCCGGCCAGGTGTGCTCAGCGGGTACGCGCCTGCTGGTGGAGCGCGCGGTACACGATCAGGTGGTGGACGCCATCGTGGAGCGTGCCCGTCGCATTCACCTGGGGGGGCCTGCGGACCCGCTCACGGAAACCGGCGCCCTGATCAGTGAGGCGCACCTGGTGAAGGTGCAGAAGTACTGCCTCGACGGCATCGCAGAGGGTGCGGTGCTGCGTACTGGTGGCCAACGTTCCACCGCTCCGGGCCTGGAGCGTGGATGGTTCTTCGAACCGACGGTGCTCGACAACTGCAACACGCGCATGCGCTGCGTGCAGGACGAATCCTTCGGCCCCATCTTGACGGTCGAGGTCTTCGATTCGGAGGCAGAGGCGGTGGCGCTCGGCAACGACACCATCTACGGGCTCAGCGGCGGCGTGTGGACGCGCGATGAGGCCAAGGCGCAGCGCGTGGCGGGCGCCCTCCGGCACGGCACCATCTGGGTCAACGACTACGGTCCCTACCGACCCGAGGCGGAGTGGGGCGGCTTCAAGCAGTCCGGCATCGGACGGGAACTCGGTGTGGACGGACTCCACGAGTATCTGGAAGCGAAACACATCTGGCGCAATACGACACCGGCGCGTTCCGGATGGTTCGCCTCGGAAGGGACCACGGCATGACGACCACGATCTCGGTGCGCAATCTCTGGAAGGTATTCGGCCCCCATCCGGAAGCCATCGTGAACAGTCCCGACGCCATGCTGTCCCGTTCCGAACTGCGCAAGAAGACCGGCGCCACCGCCGCCGTTCGCGATGTTTCCTTCGACGTCGGCGAGGGCGAGGTCTTCGTCGTGATGGGCCTCTCCGGCTCCGGCAAGTCGACCCTGGTGCGTTGCATGACGCGGCTCATCGAACCCACCGCCGGTGAGGTGCTCATCCAGGGCGAGGACGTGCTGCACGCTGACGGCGCTCGCCTGCGGGAGATCCGACGCACCAAGTTCTCCATGGTCTTCCAGCATTTCGGCCTGCTGCCGCACCGTCGCGTAATTGACAACGTTGCCTTCGGTCTCGAGATCAACGGCATCAAGAAGGACAAGCGATACGCGCGCGCCGAAGAGGTGGTGGGCCTGGTGGGCCTGCAGGGTTACGAGCAGGCCTACCCGGAACAGCTTTCGGGTGGCATGCAGCAGCGTGTGGGTCTGGCGCGAGCTCTGGCCTCGGATCCCGCGGTGATGTTCTTCGACGAGCCCTTCAGCGCCCTCGATCCGCTCATCCGTCGTGACATGCAGACTGAGGTGATCCGTCTCCATGAGGAGGTGGGCAAGACCATGGTCTTCATCACCCACGACATCCACGAGGCCCTGCGCCTTGGCGATCGCATCGCCATCATGCGCGACGGCGGCCTGGTGCAGGTGGGCACGCCTGAGGAACTCATCGCCCAGCCCGCCGACGACTACGTCGCCAACTTCGTGCTCGACTTCCCCAAGTCGCATGTGCTGACCCTGCGCTGGATCGCGCGCCCGGCCACCAGTGACGCCGAGCTGCAGGGTCCGGCGCTTCCGGCCAACATGGTGATTCGGGATGCGGCTCGCACCGTGCTCGAAGTCGACGGACCGGTGCGGGTGATGGATGACGGAGCGCTGCTGGGCGTCGTCTCGACCGAGGAGATCCTGGCCGTCATCGCGGGGGCGCAGGGCTGATGTCGATGCTGCAACGATTGCGTACGCAGCGTGGCCCGCAATTGGCTCTGCTGCTGACGCTGTGGGTGGTGCTCGGACGCTTGTTCGCAGGCAACTGGACCTTCCCGCTCGATCGTTCCAGCCTCACGCCCTTCCACACCTGGTTGGGCAATGGCATGGACTCCATTGACGCCAATCGCAACACCAACCCGATCATGTCCAATGTGGTGGAGGGCATCCGCAACGGCATCGACGGCTTCGTCGCGGCGCTGCAGAACCTGTTGTCGCAGCCTCCGGCTGGCCATCAGTTCCCGCTGGTGGGCTGGCTGGGCGTCATCGCCATCGTCACCTGGGTGGTGTACGCCACTGCGAACTGGCGGGTCGCCACCCTGGCAGGCATCGGCTTCTACGCTCTGGGCGCCCTCGGCTTCTGGACCGAGTCCATGGACACGCTCGCACTCGTTATCGCGGCTGTGGTCATCGCCCTCATCATCGGCATCCCGCTCGGAATCCTGTCCGGCCTCTTCCCGCGCTTCGAGAAGTTGATGACCCCCTTCCTCGACTTCGCGCAGGTCATGCCGACCTTCGTGTACCTGATGCCAGTGGCGCTGTTCTTCCTGATCGGCCCCGCTTCCGCCACCATTGTCACGCTCATCTACGCCATCCCGCCCGCGCTGCGTATCACGGCGGTGGCCATTCGCGGCGTTCCGACGGTCACGGTCGAGGCCGGCACCTCACTGGGCACCACGCGTTGGCAGTTGTTGCGCAAGGTGCAGTTGCCGCAGGCCAAGCGCACCATCGTGGTCGGCATCAACCAGACGATCATGGCGGCACTCTCCATGGTCACCATCGCAGCGCTTATCGACGCGCCCGGTCTGGGCCAGGTGGTCGTGCAATCACTGCAGAAGCTGGATGTCGGCACCTCGTTTCAGGCGGGCCTGGCCATTGTGGTCATGGCCATCGTGCTCGACCGCGCCACCACGGCCGCGGCCGCCAAGGTGCAACGGGAGTCCGTCCAGGCTGCCCGAACCCGCCTTCGCCGGCGCCTTGGTCTCGGCATCGGCTTCGTGGGCGTGGTGGTGGCTGTTCTCGTCTCCTATTTCACCGTCTTCGGTGCCCAGTTCCAGGGCTCCGGGTTCATCGGCCTGCCCTTCGCCGACGCCATGCAAGCGGGAGCCGACTGGGTGCAATTGCATTGGTCGAATGCCACCAGCTGGTACACGGATCTGATCTCGAACTGGTTCCTGAACCCGCTGCAGTCGGCCTTGGTGGGCACACCCTGGTTCCTCACCGGCGCGGTGGTGCTGGCGCTCGCATACATGTTCGGAGGTCCCAGGCTGACCGCTGTCTGTGCCCTGCTGCTTGCCGTGCTGGTGGGCACCGGCCTGTGGTCGGATGCCATGGTGACCTTGGCAGCCACCTTCTTCGCCGCCGCTATCACCATCGTGCTGGGTGTGTTCTTCGGGGCCTGGATGGGTCGCAACCATCGTGTCGACAGCATCCTGCGCCCCGTGCTCGACGCCGGTCAGGTGCTTCCGGCGTTCGTCTATCTGGTGCCCTTCCTGGGCCTCTTCGGTGCCACCCGTTTCACCGCCATCCTGGCAGCCGTGGTGTACGCCGCACCGGCCTCCGTCAAGCTCATCGCCGACGGCGTGCGAGGTGTCCCGCAGACCATCCGTGAAGCGGCATTGTCTGCTGGTGCCAACACCTGGCAGGTCATCACCAAGGTGGAATTGCCCATGGCACGCCATGCCATTGCCCTCGCCACCAACCAGGGCCTTATTTACGTGCTGGCCATGGTCGTGGTCGGCGGTTTGGTTGGAGCCGGCGGTCTCGGGTATCTGGTGGTTGCCGGCTTCGCGCAATCCAGCCTGCGCGGCAAGGGCATGGCAGCCGGCCTGGCCATCGTGGTGTTGGGCATCCTCATCGATCGCATCACCCAAGCCGCTTCCCAGCCGCGTGTTCGTGCGTCCATCGGAAACGGCCACTGAGCGGGCAACCGCTCCCAAGGATTCCATCGGTCGCCTGGCCGGTGGTTGGCAATGACCGCTCGCGGTCAGAAGCACTGGAGGAAGTATGACGATTCGACTGCATGGCGGTGTGCTCATCGCCGCGGCAGCCTCGCTCGTGCTGACCGCCTGCGGCGCCGCGTCGACGAGCAGCAGCTCGACGACGACGACATCCGCTTCGGCGACCACATCGGCGTCTGCCGCGGCCTGCGGCACGTTCAACATGGCCATCAATCCCTGGGTCGGCTACGAGGCGAACGCAGCCGTCATCAAGTACGTGGCAGAGAAGCAACTGGGGTGCACGGTCACGACCAAGAACATCAGCGAGCAGGTGGCGTGGCAGGGCTTCGCGACCGGCGAGATCGATGCCATTGTCGAGAACTGGGGCCACACCGACCTGGTTAAGAAGTACATCACCGATCAGAAGGTGGCCGTGGACTTCGGGCCCACAGGCAACGAAGGCATCATCGGTTGGTATGTACCGCCGTGGATGGCGCAGAAGTACCCGGACATCACCGACTGGAAGAACCTCAACAAGTACGCCAGCCTCTTCAAGACCTCGGAGTCGGGCAACCTTGGGCAGTTCTCGGACGGCGATCCGGCATACGTCACCAACGACGAAGCCCTGATGAAGAACCTGAAGCTCAATTTCAAGGTTGTGTACCTCGGTTCCGAGGCTGCCCTCATCCAGGGCTTCCGCAACGCTGAAACACAGAAGAAGCCCTTCATCGGCTACTTCTACGAGCCCCAGTGGTTCCTGTCAGAGGTGCCGTTGGTGCACATCAAGCTGCCGGCCTACACCCCCGGCTGCGATGCTGTTGCCGCCAAGATCGCCTGCGACTACCCCCCGTACCACCTGAACAAGGTTGTGTCCGTGAAGTTCGCCAACTCCGGTTCACCGGCAGTGAAGCTCATCAAGAACTTCTCGTGGACCAATGACGACCAGAACCTGGTTGCCAAGTACATCACCGTCGACAAGATGACGGATGATCAGGCTGCAGCCAAGTGGGTGGCCGCAAACCAGGCCAAGGTTGACGCCTGGCTGAAGTAACTGCTGTTCCATGTGGTGGTTCCCCAGTCCTTTGGGTCTGGGGAACCACTGCCATTTTGGCTACGGTGACCGGCAAGGAGTGTGAGTGATGTCCAAGAACTACAAATACATCATCGTTGGTGGTGGATCTGCGGGCAGTGTGCTGGCCAATCGGTTGAGTGCGGATCCTGCCAACGAGGTGCTGGTGCTCGAAGCGGGGCGCAAGGACTCGTGGTGGGACATCTTCATCCACATGCCTGCAGCACTCACCTATCCGATCGGTTCTCGCTTCTACGACTGGAAGTACGAGTCCGAGCCTGAACCCTTCATGAACAACCGCCGCATCTACCACGCGCGAGGCAAGGTGTTGGGAGGCTCCGGTTCCATCAACGGCATGATCTTCCAACGCGGCAACCCCATGGACTACGACCGCTGGGCCGAACAGTCGGGTTGTGAGCGTTGGTCGTTCGCGCATTGCCTGCCCTATTTCAAGCGCATGGAGAACAACACCTCGGTTGCCGATCGTGTGTGGCGCGGTCATGACGGTCCGCTGGAGCTGGAGAAGGGGCCCGCCACCAACCCGTTGTTCCAGGGTTTCTTCCGTGCCGCCAGCCAGGCCGGATTCCACCTCACTGATGACGTGAACGGTTAC
>JAKAIC010000066.1 GCA_021814565.1 Actinomycetes bacterium
GTGGCGCCCGTGGTGGTCACGAGCGGGTAATCGCCGAGCTGGTCGACCGGGATCGGGTCACGGTCGGCGTAGATCGACTCCATGAGCTCGACGATGAAGGCGCCCGAGCCGGTGCCGTCGATGCGGCCCTTGAGGACGTTCGGCAGCACGAAGTGCTGCTGCGCGATGGTGCGCAGTTCGCGCAGGACGATCTGCGGCGCGTGCTCGAGCCACGACTGGGTGAAGTTGCCGTTGCCGTCCAGTGTGGGGAACGGCGGGGCGTAGTTGGTGTTCGTTGCCATGCTGTAGCTCCTCGCTTACTTGAAGTCCACGAGAGCAACGGCACCCGCCGCTGCTGCCTGGATGCAGACGCCGACGGTCGCGGCGATGTCGGTGGTGGGGGTGGCCGTGACGCCGTTGCCGTTCGCGTCGGACTTCACGAGGTCGCCCGCGTTGAGGCCGCCGGTGCCAGCAGTGATGCGCTGCACACCGTTCTTGAAGTAGGTCACGGTGTCGCCGATGGCGGCGTCATGGGCGGCGACGCCGATGACGTTGAGGGCTGCAGCGCCTGCGACAGCGCCGGCGCCGGTGATCATCAGACCGCCGGTGATTGCAGCAGTGGCGACGATTGACGGGTTGTCGTCCGCGTCGTACTGCGGGAGGTAGTTCGCCATGTTCAGGCTCCTTTACTTGAGGCCGGCGAGACGGCGGTACTGGTCGTACGCGGCCTCGAAGCTGGTGTCGGACTGGGACTCTGCGCCGGCCACGTAGCCGGCTTCGTTGGTGTTGACGACGACGGGCGCGGATGCGAGCACCTCGCGGATGACGTCGGGCGCGGCGTCATAACGCTTGGCCCATGCCTCGCGCTGGTCGGCGCTGAACTTCGTTGCCATGGAGTCGAGGAACGCGTCGCGTTCACGCACGCGGTCCTTCTCCTTGAGCGCGGCGAAAGCGTCAGCGTTCGCGCGCGCCTCGGCGAGGGATGCTTCGAGCGCTTCGATGCGCACGTCCTTCTCGTCTCGTGGCACTGGCGCAGGGGTCGCGTCGGCGACCTTGGGGGTCGCGTCCGCTTCGACCTGCGGGGTCGTATTGGTCTCCGACATCGCGGATTCCTTTCTGATTGACTCAGCCGCGGACGCGGCAGAGGGACGGTGGGCAGCGGCCATGCGCTGCAGGAAGCGGGTGCCGGCGCCATCCATGGGCTCGTCGTCCTCGCAATCGGTGTCGGGGTCCATTTGCTCATTGGGGGCGGCCACAACGTTGTTGTCGGCGACGACACCCATGCGGTCGGCGAGGCCCAGCTCAACGGCTTGCGCGGCGGTGAGCCACGTCTCGGCGGACATGAGCCCGGTCCAGTCCTGGTCGCCGGCCTTGCCGCTGTAGACCTCGACGAGCGAGGCGGCGATGGTGTCGAGGATGTCGGCGTCCTTGCGCAGGTCGTCGGCGTTGCCCATCGACAGCATCCGCGGGTTGTGGATCATCATCTGCGAGCCGGGCGACATGACGGCCTCATCGCAGCCAGCGACGATCACCGATGCGGCCGAGGCGGCGAGGCCGTCGACGACGGCGGTGACGCTGGCCTTGTGGGCGCGCAGCATGTTCAGGATGGCGAAGCCTTCGAAGACTTCCCCGCCGGGCGAGTTCACGCGCAGGATGATCTGCGTGACCTCATCGCCGAGGTTGTCGATGACGTCGGCGATGTCCTGGGTGCAGACGCCCCACATGCCGCCCCACGAGTCGATGGGGCCGTAGAGGCGAATGGTCGCGACAGAGCCGTCGCCGCTGGGTGCTGGCGTGGTGAGCACGGCGAAGAAGTCGCTTTTCGCCGTCGGGAGCTCACGATCGCCCCAGTAGCGGCGCTCGGCACGGGTGGCGTTCGCCTTGTCGATGAAGGTCACAGCCCCTCCTGGGTGGTCTGCTCTTGGATGGTCGTCTTGGGATCCGGCAGGAACGGGGTGCCGTTGGCTTGCGGGAGGTCCAGCGACGAGCGCACGAACGCTTCGAGGTCTTCGTCGGGACGGATGACGCCGGCGGCCACGAAGGAGTTGATGCTCGCGAGGATCTCGGCCCTGCGGGTGCCGATCTCGTCGAAGACCAGGCGCGGAGCCGGCTCGTTCGGGCCGTAGTTGATGTCGACGAGGTCTTCGATGATGTGCTGCTGCGCGGTGTCGCGGAAGTTCTCGGCGTGCGTCTGGATGGACAGGGTGAAGAAGTCCGCGAACGTCGAACCCAACGCCCAGGAGCCGGTTTGCGTGCCCAAGTTCAGGAAGTGGGCGAGCACGGCGCGCGCGATCTGCTCATCGAGGTACTGGATCGTCGGCAGGATGTCCGGCAGCTTGCCGCTGATGCCCACGAGCTCGAACTTGGCGCCGTTCGCCAGGCTCACACCGGAGCTGTCGCCGGCGCGTGCCGCGGTCGCGATGGACAGGCCCGCCTCGAGTTCCGCTTCGCTGCCGCCGGCCGCGGTGTGGACGGGCAGGCCCATGCCGTTGCGCTCGAGCACCTGCGCCTGCGTGCGCAGCAGGTAGTCCTTGAGGAGCCAGTTCTTGTACGCCGGTCGCAGGACCGACATGCCCATCCAGTTGCCGCCCTGCAGGCGGTTGACGTACACGACGAGGGAGTTCTCGGGGATGATCGGGCCGGCGGCGAGGCCACCGAAGCCGACCATCATGGTGCCCGAGTAGGCCGGGGTCCATTGCTGGATGGAGGCCAACGTCCCGTCGGGTCGGATGCCCCAGTTCGCGATGGTGCGCGGTGGCCGGAACGCGAGCTTCTTCAGGTGCCAGGGCGCGTACACGGTGTCGTTCACCGGGTCGCCGGCCGAGTAGACCTGCTCGAAGGGCGCGTGTCCGTACTGCAGCATCGTGGGGATGGCGACCTCGAGGTGCTTGGTCCAGGAGAAGCGGTCGCGCGTACGGATCGCTGCGACGTTCGGGTCACCGCCCACGATGGGCAGGCCGAGGTCGGCGGCAATGTGCGCCGTGACGCGCGGATCGCAGCCCGCACCGTCGATGCGCCACGTGGTGCGCAGGATCGGCGAGTAGACGGCGGACAGGACAGAGGAGATCTGCGCGTCCTGGCGCACCATGTCGTCGTACACGCGCACCGACAGCGGCCAGCGCACATCGGATGTGCGCTCGTTCGCCAGGTCGCTCCACCAGTTGGACTGGTTCGGGGTGCCCACGACGTAGCCGCGCTCGTTGCGGCTCGCCGAGGCGGGCACGAACACCTTGCCGTCGCCGGTGTTCAGCGTGAGGTCCTTCGGGGTCTTCAGGCGGCGGGATGGCGTTGCCATGGCGTGCCTCCTAGAAGTTGATGGAGCGGAAGTTCGGAGCGGATCGGTGCTGTGTCGCGGCCGGCGCTACGGCTTTCAGCGGTGCGGTGCGGCTTGGCGCAGCCGGTTTCGGCGGTGGGGCCGCGATGTCGAGGAAGTAGGCAGCCCATGTGGCTGCCAGCAATGCAGAGCGGTCGCTGCCGCCAGCGCGCTTCCATGTCGTCGCACCAGAGATCAGGCGCGTCTGCGCATCGGCGAACTGTGCAATGAACCGCGGCTCGTCGAGGATCCGCAGCGTCGGTTCATCGACCATGAACCCGTCGAAGAACAGGCCCCATGCGGCGCCCAAGTCGGCGGTCTTCAACGAATGCAATGTGACGTTGCGGTCCTTCAGCGCCGGGATGAGCGACTTCGTCTCACTGCCCGGATCGATGACGACGCCGAGGTTCGGCCACTTCGCGCACCGCGACGCCAACCACTCGACCGCCCACATGGTGCCCGGTGCTTGCGCCACGAGCTCCACATGCTTCCGACCATCGGCGCGACGGCCTGCCGCGCAGATCGAGGCCGACTGGCGATCCCAGGCGATCTCCACCGAGAACACCACTGGGCCGATCGGCTGCGAGTCGTTGTCGATCGCCGCCTCTACCTTCGAGCGCGGGATGACCCATTCCTCGCTCTCGTCGCGCGGGTAGTCCCCCACACCGAGATGCTCCTGGGCAAAGTTCCGTGGGTCGATCGGGCCGTTGAGCGCGAGGAACTGCTGCTGCAGGTATTCGAGGCTGATGAGCTTCCCGAGCGCCGGGTTCGTCTTCGCCATCGTCTCGGCCGCGCCAGGGTCGTCAACGTCGAGGTCGGCAGCCCAACGCGCCATCAGGAACCGGGTATCAAGCGGCTCCTCGCCGCGGGCGCGCCGTTCCAATTCACGTGTCGAGCGATCAACGAGCGCACCCAGGACTTCGGAACGGCGGTCGCCTGCGCTGCCCGTGTAGAGCACGAGCGGGTCGCCCTCTTCCGTCTGCGCTGCGATCGCAGGCAGTAGCGCGTTCATCTCCTCGAACGTCGCGTTCTGCGCCTCGTCGACGATGACGAGCTGCGGCGACAGTGACCGCGCTCCCTCAGCGGTCCGCGTCATGAACATCACGCGCTCACCAGTGACGAGCTCGATCGCCGTCTGCCCATTCGCGCGTCGCCAGGTCGCAACCTCGCGGGAGAGCCGTCGCGAGGACTTGATGAGGCGCTCGATGCGACGGAACATCTCCATCGCCGCACGGTCGCGGTGCGCCGTGAACAGCGTGAGCGGGAAGCGGAACACGAACAGCGCGGCGAGCACGACGATCTCATCGACCGCGCTCTTGCCGTTCTGGCGCGACAGTTCGAGGCCCGCGTAGGGCGCCGCCCACTTCGTCGACCCGTCTTCAAGGACTCGACGCGCGGTGAGGTTGGTGAGGAAGTCGCGCTGCCACTCCATGAGGTTGAGGCGCACCATCGCGGCGAGCGCGAACAGTTCCTCGTCGTCGTGATAGGCGACGTCCGCCGGGAGGAGCAGATGCGTCGGCGTCTGAACTCCAAGCAAGCTACGGCTTGGCTGCGCGGGTTGCGGCGTCACGGGCACGCTCCTCCCGCACGCGGCGCATCCGCGCCAGCTCGTCTTCCTCGATCACCTCGGCCTCACTGTCGTTTGCAGCTTCGGCCCGCGCTTGTGCAATTAGCACCGGCGCCGGGATGCGTGTCCAACGCTCAGCGAAACGCCGCTCGAGAAGCCAGCGATGCGACTCCCAACCCAGCATCCCCGCACGGACACTCACCGCCAGTCGTACCTCACAGCGGGCAATCGCCTGCTCAACCGCGTCCCGCTGAGCCTCGTTCTCCGACATCACCGCGTCGAAATCCTCAGGCTTCACTCCCGCTGCTCGGGCCGCAATGCGAGGTTCAACGGCCGATTCGATCGCCGCCAAGACGGTCGCGAACACTTCCTCGTCGATCGCCGGAGAGGGTGGAGGCGACGGAGCCTTCTTCGCACGCGGACGCTTCGGAGCCGCCTTCTTCGCGGCGATCTTCTTCGCAGGAGCCCGCTTCGGTGCAGGTCGTGGCGTCATCTCACCACTCCCTGCTCGCGCGCAACCCCGTTCGCATCGCGTTTCCCAACTCGGCGCCGGCCTTCCGATTGCAAGACGAATGCTCGAGACGGTCACCGAGCGCCTTCGCATCGACCGCCAAGTCGATGCTGTGCCCAAGATCAAGCTGCTGCCAGGACAGCAACGGTTCACCACACCGCTCGCAGAGCATCGGCGAACCCGACTGCTCCGCCTTCAACGCCTGCGCAAGCAGTTGTTCACGCCGCGCACGATGCGCACGGCCGTACGCATCGGTCGAAATCGAACGATTCGGCATCCCCCAACCTCCTCACGAGCATGCGAAGACCGCATCGAGCACAAGAAAGCGAGGCAGACACTCGGCGAATTCGGGCCCCAAGGCAGCGATTTCGGGGGTGCCATGGGGTCTCGGCGCCCGATTTTCCGACGCTGGGGAGAGAAAAACGTTCAGTTGCGGGCTGTTCAGCGCGCCCCTACCTGAATGTTTATTCAGGTCTTCCGCCCGGCGGTCACGCCGCTGCGGGAAGCGAGGTTCGCACGCCCTTGCGCTGATTGCAGAGCCTGTGTGAAGTGCCCAGGTTGTGGCGCTCATGCGTGCCCCCAAGCGCGAGCGGCCAGATGTGATCGAGGTTGAAAGACATCTTGTCTGTGGCGGGCAAGAGCAGATCAACGTACTCACCGCAGATCCAACAAAGGCCGCCGTCACGTTCGTAGATCTCGATGGGATCGACTCGCTCGATCAGTGCCTGCTTCATCCGATACCGACGGCGGGCGCGACTCGCTGCGATTGCTGATCGATTAGCAGCATCCGCACAAGCTTGGCAACGGTGCGCGTACCTCCCGGTAGCGACTCCGCAATCATTGCAGGAGTTGCGAGGCCATGCGCAGTCCATCGCCCATCCACTCTTCATGACGCGGATGGCGGTCTGGCAGTCTGACGAACACGTGCGTGCCAGGTCATACGCTGGGGAGCGATGCGCGCGCGTTGCCTCGACGCGGTGGCCACACCACGCGCATTCAAAGTCGTGACGGTGAAGTCGCGTCTCCCGCGCCTGCATCTGCGCAGCGGCTTTGAGTTCGCGGCGCTCAGCGACCTGACAGGTTCGGCACTTCGATTGCGCGCTACTACATCGCTCGCCACATACAAGACAGCGCGTCCAGGCGGCACGCCTGCACCCTTGGCAGAGTGGTTGAGGGCTGCTGCTGGCTGTCACTACGAGGGGTTCGCCGCACACGCGGCAGGGTTTCATCATGAGGTTTCCTCTAGGAATGCGAAAGCCCCGCGCTAGAGGACGCGGGGCTTTCTCCTCATCGGGATCAGCGATGAGTGCTTTGGGGTCCGACCAGGGCGAGGAGCAGCACTTGCGGCCCCTGGGCGAGCGCGTGGCGCTGCTCGAGGAGCTCGTTGCAGTAGTCCTCGCAGGCTTTGCGCTGCTCGAACGTGCGGGCCTTGAGGGTGGCTTGTCGGGCGTGTGTGATGGCTTCGTTGAGTTCGCGCAGGTCGATGACCATGCTGCCCCCAGACATGCGGAAGGCGCTCTGGTGGTCTTCCACACCGAGCGCCTTACGGCATCAGCCTAACAGCGGTGAGCGCCACTGTTGTCAAGTGGTTCATGCCTCCGCGTGTCGTTCGAAGCCCACTGCGCGATCCTGACGACCTGTCTTGCGCAGGTGGTGTCGTAGGTCGGCGGCGTTGTATACGACGCCCTCTGTCGTTCTCTGCTTGCGTACGTGCCCGTTGGCGGCCCAGCGTCGGAGTGTGGGTCCGGTGATGCGGTAGGCGAGTTCGATGAAGGTGGCGTCGAGCCATTGGGCTTGGTCGAAGGCGACGCGTTCGAGCCAGGCTTTGCGCCATTGGGTGCCGCATCGTTTGCAGGGGATGGGTTCGTCTGGGTCGTCGGGGATGGTGAGGTGTTGGCCGCAGGTGTGGGTGCCGTGGTCGGTGGGGCATGTGATGTGGAGTCGGCTCTCGGTGAGGCGTGCTGCCACTTTGCCTTCGAGGTGGCGTTTGCGTAGGTCGGTGAGCATCTCGTCGGCCCATGGCTGTTGGCGGGTCCAGTCGAGGTGGGACTTGTGGAACTTCCATGCCCGGTCGATCTCGTCGTCGAGGTGGCGTACGGCGCCGAGTTGGCCGAGTTCGATGAGTCCGCGTTCTTCGCGCACCATGCGCTCCCAGAAATGCATCTCCAGGAGTATGTCGGTGCCTTCGATCCACGATAGGGCGTTGATGCTGGCGGGCGGCTTGGATCCGTAGGCGTGGCTGCCGCCGCTGCCCATCGATGACGTCGGCACCATGCCGTGTGCGGCGTACCAGGTGTCGCGGATGCCGTCGAGGGCGTCACCGAGTTGGTTGGTGCAGCGGTTGCAGAGGCCGGTGAAGGGCACATCCGATTCCCAGCGGCAGGCGATGCAGGTGGACTTGGGTTGCGTGGTGGTCTCGGTCATGGCTTTGTCCTCGCGTGCGTTACGGCCTGCAGGGTTGCTGATGCGGTTTGGAGGCTGTGCGTAAGTGCCTCCGTGCGTGCGTTACGTGCGTGCACAAGCGTCTCGGATGCGTCTACCTCATGCTTGCCGCATATGCGTTCTGCACATGCAACCGGCATATGCCACGCGCATCCGCGTTCTTGGTCCGCCGCTGCTTCCAGGTAGGTCAGCGCACCGCGCAACGTCTCCGCTCGCTCGAACGCGAAGCCGAGCACTGCATTGCACCATTGGCAGACGATGCCGCGCCGGCACTTCGGGCAGGACGAGTCGCCGGGACAGCAGGAGCGATCGTGATCGACGACCCAGCCCTTAGAGCCGGGTTCTGGGTGTCCGCAGATGGCGCAGCCTCCCTGCGCCGCCGCGATCACAGCGCGCGCCTCAGCGTCGAGCCCGTGACGCTTGATCTGCACGGCGTTGCGGTTGCAGGCGTGGCAAGTGCGCTGGCGCGGCCATTGCTTCGCTGACGGCCCGAACTGATCGTCGGGCAGGTCTTGCGTGCAGCGGGAGCAGATCACGACGCCTCCTTCTCGCCTGGCTTGTTCCAGCGGGCCGCAGCCGCGGCCTGCGCACGCTTGCGCCGCTGCTCCGTTTCCTCACTCGTCGCCTGGTAGTCGGCCCATCCGTTGATGAGCCAGCCGCCCGGAGATGTGCGCCAGAGGCCGACCGCGACGAGCAGCGCGGCATCGTTCTTGCTGCCGTGGATGAGTGGCAGCGCGACAGTCGGCACGAAGCCGTCGAGGCCGTGTTGGCCCACGTAGGCGAGCCCACAGACGTATACGAAGGCTGCTCGGTGCCGTCCTTCGGAGACGAGTTGCAGGATCTTCGGGTTGCTCGGCAGGTTGGTTTCGAGCCGAATCCATGGCAATCCCATGTCAGTTCGTGGCCTTTCCGGTGGTGATGACGAGGTACAGATGGGGGTTCGCGGGGTCTGGTGGGTCGATGATGGGCATGCGTTTCGTCATCCATTGCGGTGCGTCGTCCTTGACGAGACCCGCATCCACGATGGCGTCACAGCACGGTTTCATGGTCGCCACGAGGTTGTCCTCGTCGCGTCTGCGGGCATCCCGTGGGACGTAGTGCAGTTCCAGGGTGACGTGGCGGACCGGCGTAAGTTGGAGCGCGCGCACCTTGGATGCGACGAGCCAGCGGAGCTCGGCGGTGACGGACGCCTTCTTCCGCCAGTGGTCGCGGGAGTTCATCGACAACGGTGGCTTGTCGTAGGGCAGGTGGATGACGATGCTCATGCTGCCTCCCAGGAGTGCCGTAGCCAGCCTTCCGCGCGCGCCAGGGCCGGGTTCTGTGTAGCCCAGTCGTGGCAGGTCCGGCAGAGCGCAGTGAGGTTCTCAGGCGTGCTGATGGAGCCGCCGCGCCCCCGTGACTGCATCTCGTGAACGTCCACAGAGCGCCGAGACTGGCAGCGTTCGCAGATGGGGCGTTCGGTGAGGATGGCGGTGACCAACGGGATGCGGACCTTCCGGTAGAGGGTGGCGCGCTTCTTCGAGCGTGGGGCGAGACGACGGGTGCGGTTCAGAGGCGTGCGCTTCACGCGGCACCTCCGAGGGCAAAGACGCCGGCGGCGTGCCAGGCCGCGAATGACATACCGCACTTGCCGCAGATGCCTTGGTCCTTGTTCGCCCGCGTGACGAAGGAATGCGGACACGTCTCATGGGCAGCCCGATCACGCTCGGCCATCGTCCGCACACTGAGGGCGCTGAGGCTTTCCGGAATGTCATGAGGGGCGTTCTCCCCGCGGGCAGTGAGCGGCATGACGCTGATGTCGATGTATGGCTGCCCCTTCAAGTGGATCGACCACGCGAGCCGCCCGTGCGGCTTCAGTGTGGGGTCTCGCCCCTCTCGCGGTGTTCCGGGCGAATGCTCGATCAGGAAGCCTCCAGCAGCCTCCGTGATGGCAGCAATGAGCACATCGCTTGTCGCCGCTTCCTCGGTCCACGGGACAGCGATCAGGTCGAGGTCGCGTGCCATGCTGCCGTGTAGCGCTAACGCATAGCCGTGCTCACGGGCGACGGGTACGAGCGCGTCGTAGAGGTAGGCGAACGCCCATGGACGGAACGGGTTGTCTCCCTTCACTTCTGGTCTCCTTCCCCACGGGCAGCAGCGATGATTCCTTCGATATGCGTGTCCCCGAGGTCATAGACGGCGTTGTTTCCGCGGATGTCTGCCTCCACCGCTTTCGCTGCGGCTTCACGTCCGCGCTGGTGCACCTCCGCGTCATGCGCGGCAAGCCAGCGGTCGAAGCACGCGGCTATGTCGTCACGAAGGACGATCCAGTCGCCGTTCGATTCATAGAAATCTCCGTCGTACGCGACCGCATCGCGCACTTG
>JAKAIC010000067.1 GCA_021814565.1 Actinomycetes bacterium
CTTGTCCTTCTCGCGACGCAGGATGAGTAGTTCCTTCTTGGTCAGCCCCGAGCCGGTGGTGTCGTTGAGGTCGCGGCCCTCGAGTTCCTTGAGGCGGGCGACGCGCTTGGACATGGTGCCGAAATTGGTGAGCATGCCACCCAGCCAACGCTCGTTGACGTATGGCATACCAACCCGCGTGGCCTGCGCCGCAATGGGCTCCTGGGCCTGCTTCTTGGTCCCGACGAAGAGAATGGTGCCGCCGTGGGCCACCGTCTCCTTGACGAATTCATAGGCGCGGTCGATGTGACCGAGCGACTGGTTGAGGTCGATGACGTAGATGCCATTGCGCTCAGCGAGGATGAAGCGCTTCATCTTGGGGTTCCAGCGACGAGTCTGGTGTCCGAAGTGGACACCACTCTCAAGCAGCTGGCGCATCGTTACGACGGCCATGGTCGTTCCTTCCGTGGGCGCTTGGCGCCCGTTCGTTGTTGCCCCTCCGGTTGGCGGGGCCCTGATGACCGGATGTCGTCGATGCCGAGGCACACGATGACGACGCCCATGGGTGGTCATGCGAATTCCCGTGCGAAGCCGCACAGGTCTGCCAATCGTACCGTGGATCCACAGGGGACGGGACCAGGTGCAGGTTGCCCGTTCCGGGCATTGGGGTGCGGACATGCGCACCCCGACACTGCTGCTGGCCCTGCTCCTCGGTCTAGGGGCCGGCCCTGCCGCTGCATCTGCTCTCGACGGTCCCGCTGTCCAACCGCAGCGCGTACTCGCCCGCTTCCGGGCTCCGGACAACCCCTATGCGCCCGGACATCGAGGAACCGACGTCGCTGCGGTTCCGGGTCAGACTGTGCTCAGCCCGCTTGCCGGCCACATCAGTTTCGTGGGCGAGGTTGCCGGCCGACCGGTGACGGTCATCAGCGCTGGCAGGCGACGGCTGAGCCTGGAGCCGGTCTCCAGCGACCTACCACTCGGAGCCCCAGTAGCCCTGGGCCAGGCCCTGGGTCGGGCGGGCTGGGGAGGGCATTGCGCAGGCCGCTGTGTACATCTGGGGATGCGTATCAACGGCGTGTACGTGGATCCCCTGCGAGGCCGGGCGCATCTCCTGCCCTGATCGACTAGGCCCGCGGATGTGACCGCTCGAATGTCTCCCGCAAGCGATCGAACGAAACATGGGTGTACAGCTGCGTGGTGGCCAATGAGGCATGGCCCAGCAGCTCCTGCACATAGCGGATGTCCGCCCCACCTTCAAGCACGTGCGTGGCAGCGCTGTGGCGAAGACCGTGCGGGGATATCTCAGGGACGTCTGGCAGGTGCCGCAACAGCCGTTGCAGGACGGTTCGCACCATGCGTGGATCAATGCGCGCACCACGACGGCCCAGAAAGAGCGCCTGCCCCGATCGCGTGCTGAGCAGTTCCGGTCTGCGGTCCAGCCACCCCTCGAGCGCCCGCGCGGCCGGCTGGCCGAAGGGCACCACCCGCTCCTTGTTGCCCTTGCCAAGCACGCGGAGCGTCCGTTCCGCCGCGTCGATCGAACCCAGATCCAAACCCACGCACTCCCCGACGCGGATCCCGGTGGCGTACAGCACCTCGAGCAGCGCCACATCGCGGATGTGCTCGGCGGAATCGTCATCGGCCACCAGGGCCGCGAGGTCAAGCAGTTGCGTGGCCTGCTCCTGCCGCAGCACCGGTGGCAGTGCGCGTGCCACTTTGGGGCTGGCCAGCAAGGCGCCTGGGTCCACGGCCATGCGTCCGTGGTGCTGCGCCCAGGCAGTGAAGGTGCGGATGGAAGCCACCCGTCGAGCCACGGTGGCATCCGCCGTGGTCTCACGCTCAAGGGCTAACCAGCGTCGCAAGACACTGAGGCTGAGTTGCGCGGGATCGTCTACGGCCTCCGCCATGGCCACCTCAGCGAGGCGCGAGAGGTCGCCGCGATAGGCGCGGATGGTGTGCTCGGAGAGCCCGCGACCGTGGCGGAGGTGCTCGACGTATTCGTCGATCACCGTGCTCCACAAATCCATGGCCCCACCGTGCAAGGCAGCGGGGCAGCGGTCAAGCCTCCGCGCCGCGCAGTGCCCGCACACGCTTCCACTCCCCGCTTGGCTGCTCCTGCACCAGGCCGCGTTCAGCCAGCAGCGCCAACGCGCCGAACACCCGAGCCATCCCCAGCTCCGGTGAGACGCTCGCCAGCATGGCCTCGACGGAGACCGGCGCACGGGCCGGCAGCGCCTCATGCACAGCGCGCTCATCGCGGCTCAGCTGGTCCCACTCCGTCTTGGAGCGAGCCAAGGGGTCGACTGACACGCTTCCGAGTGGTGCCACCAATGCGGCAACGTCGTCGGCGCTCGTGACCAGCTGGGCGTCGTCCTGCAGCAGGGCATGAGTACCGCCACTCTCCGGTGAGGTGATGGGCCCGGGCACGGCCATGAGTACCCGGTTCAGGTTGCGTGCGTGGCAGTACGTGGAGATCGAGCCACTGCGCACGCGCGCTTCCACCACGACCGTTCCGTAGGCCAGCGCTGCGATCAGGCGGTTGCGCACCAGGAAGGCCGGGCGTGTGGGATGCGCTCCCGGCGCGGCCTCGGTGACGAGCAGCCCGCGTTCTGCGATGCGCTCGAAGAGTGTGCTGTTCTCGCGTGGGTAGGCGACATCGATGCCGCAGGCCAGCACGGCCACGGTGATACCTTCAGCGGCCAGGGCCCCGCGATGCGCCGCCGCATCAATGCCCATCGCCCCACCACTGATGACCGGAAGACCGCGCGCTGCCAGTCCGGCGGCGAGTTCAGAAGCCGCGCGCTCGCCGTAGCGGGTGCAGGCCCGGGCGCCGACGATGGCCACCGAGCGCTGCTCCGCCAGCGCATCCAGCCCCCTGCCCTGTACCCACAAGGCCCACGGCGAGTGCAGTTGCAGGGCGTCCAGTTGTGCCGGCCAGTCGCTGTCACCTGGCATCACCACGCGCGCACCAGCCGCGGCGCCGCGCGCCATGAAGGCGGCGACGTCGACGGAGAGCAATCGTTGTCGCAATTGCTGGGGAATCGAGGGATGGCCATGCTCGATGCGGAACCAGGCCTCTTCCACACCCACGGCCTTGAGTTCAAGATTGAGCGCCGACGCGGGATCGCTCATGAGCGCTCCGATTATGGCCGCCTTGCGGCGCAGGCCTGTCATGCTGCCCACCTGCCGCCGGCATCGCGCAGACGCATTGCGATGGCCAGGTCCTGCTCGTCTGGCGCAGCGCGGCCAGCCAGGTCCGCGCAGGTCCAGGCCAGCCGCAGCATGCGATCCACGCCTCGGGCTGAAGGCTGATCCTTCTCCATCAGCTGCTCATTGAAGCGACGTGTCACATGGGATGGCAGCGGCCAGTCGCGACGCAAGACGGGACCCGGTACCTCGGCGTTGAGCCGCCAAGGAGTGCCACTCCATCGTGCGCGCTGTCGTTCGCGGGCCGCTACCACGCGTGCGGCCACGGTTGCCGAAGACTCCCCCGCGAACTCGGCACCCAACGCCACCTCATGCGGTGCCGGCGTTTCCACAATGACGCGCACGTCGATGCGATCCATCAGCGGGCCGGACAGTTTGGCAAGGTACTTGCGTCTTTGGATGGGCGTGCAGCTGCAGCGCCCACGCCGATCAAAGGCCTGGCCGCAAGGGCATGGATTGGCGGCGATGACAAGTTGGAAGCGTGCAGGAAGCACCACGGCGAACTCACTGCGCGCAATGGCCACATACCCGGATTCCAGCGGTTGCCGCAGTGCCTCGAGTACGGAACTCTGGAACTCCGGTGCCTCATCCAGGAAAAGCACGCCTCGATGAGCCGCGGTGATCAGTCCCACCCTGGGATTGCTACGACCACCCCCGACAATCGCTGCCGCACTGGCGCCGTGGTGGGGCGAGGCAAAGGGAGCGATGGTCTGCAGTCCGGCAGTGCCTTCGTGAAGCACGGACTGCACGGCCGTCACTTCGAGCGCGGCTTCGATATCGAGCGGCGGCAGGATGGAGGGCAGGCGCTCGGCCAACAGCGTCTTGCCGACGCCGGGCGCACCGAGCAGTGCGATGTGATGGCCACCAGCGGCTGCAACCTCCAGGGCGAACTTCGCTGCGTGTTGTCCACGGACCTCCGAGAGGTCCTTGGCCGCCGGCTTCAACTCCTCACGAGGTTGTGCATCCATGCCTTCGTCGCCGGCTTCGCAGTCGACGCCGATCAGGCGCAGCGCATGGCCCAGCGAGCCCACACCGACCACCTCCAGCCCGGGTACCAGGGCGGCCTCCGCGACGTTGGCGCGTGGCACGATCATGCTGTTGTATCCCCAACGTGCGGCGGCCATGGCGATCGGCAGTACGCCACGGGCGGGACTCACACGGCCATCCAGTCGCAATTCCCCCACGACCACCGTGCGTTCCAACAAGCTGGCATCAAATCGGTCATCGGCAGCGAGCACGGCCAGCGCCATTGCCAGATCGAGCCCCGACCCGAACTTCGGCAGCCACGCGGGCGACAGCCCGACGGTGATGCGCCGTTGCGGCCAGGGATAGCCGGTGCACACGATGGCGGACCGCACGCGATCCCGTGCCTCGTTGACGGCGGTATCGGCCAGGCCGGTAATGGACATGCCCACCAGGCCGTCTGCCAGATGTGCTTCCACCTCCACAATGTGGGCATCGACGCCGATGACGATGGCGGTTGCCGTGCGGGCGATCCTCATCACAGGACACCCTCGACGTGGTGCAGCTGCGTGAGGCCGGCACTGTCTACGAGCACGCTGATGACGTCAATGCGCACCTGTTGACGTTTACCGCCATTGGCGGCAAGCCAGAGCGCCGCGAGACGCCGCAGGCGTTGCGCCTTCTCAGGTGTCACCGCCTCCAACGGGCTGCCGAAGCGCAGGCTGCTGCGGGTCTTCACCTCGCACACCGCAACGATGCCGTTGCGCTGGGCAACGATGTCGAGTTCACCGGCCTGGCAGCGCCAATTGCGATCGAGCAACTCCCACCCGTGCTGCATCAGGAAGCGCGCGGCCAGCGCCTCCCCGTAACGACCCAGTGCATCCTTGTTCTTCATCTGCAACCTCCGCGCCAAGACCAGCGAGGGGGTGCGTCAGCGCGGCGAGCCCCAGCAATCGGCTGTGGAGAAGGCGTCGTGAAACCGGGCTGTGGCTAAAGCAGCTTCCAACTGCGTCTGTGCTCGTCGCTCGCACCCAGCGCGCGTATGGCTTCGCGATGCGATGCACTGCCATAGCCCTTGTGGGAGGCGAATTGGTAGCCGTGCACGATCGAGTCCAACTGCGTCATGTGAGCATCGCGTTCAACCTTCGCCAGCACGCTTGCCGCGGCCACGGAAGCACAGTGCTGGTCCGCTTTGACACGCATGTGCACGGGCGGGGTGGTGACTGATGGTTGCTCGGCGAAGAGGTCGAACTCCTCCGTGAGCCAATTGTGGCTGCCGTCGAGGATCACCGCATCGGGCGCCTCGGGCAGCCTGGAAAGCGCGCGCAAGGCGGCCAGTCGCAGCGCCGCCACGATCCCGATGGCATCGATCTCGGCCGCGGAGGAGTGCCCCACGGCGTGGTGGACACACCAGGAGCGAATGGGTTCCACCAGGGCTTGGCGCACGCCCGGTGAGATGAGTTTGCTGTCCGCCAGGCCTTTGGGCACCGCCCCGGTCTGCGCATCCACCACCACCACACCGACCGACACCGGACCGGCGAGCGCGCCCCGCCCCACCTCATCGATGCCGGCAACCAGACGCGCGCCGGCAGCCAACAGCTCCTGTTCGGCCGTCAGCGTCGGCCGGATCACTTCCTGGCGTCGGCCAGCACCGCCGGCGCCGGCACCGTGCCGAACGAACTCCATGGCCACAACTTGAACACCACAACACCCTGCAGCTCAGAGAGGGGGACGGTTCCGGATGCCACATCCAGATGGAAGCGGGAGTCGCGGGAGTTGGGGCGGTTATCGCCCATCACGAAGACATGGTCCTTAGGGACGGTGATGTCGAACTGCACCTGGTTGGTGGGTGCCACCGTGTAGGCGCTTTCGTTGAGTGCGTGACCGTTGACCATCAGTTGACCTGCGGGCGAGCAGCACTTGACCTCGTCACCGCCCACGCCGACCACGCGCTTCACCAGATCAGATCCGCTGTTGCTGGGCAGGAAGCCGACGTCCGTGAGCACCTTGGTGAGTGTGCCGCGCCAACCGGTCTGCACCACGGGCGCATACAACCAACCGCCCGGATCGTGGAAGACCACCACATCGCCGCGGTGAATGCCTTCGAGCCGCATGGTGATCTTGGATGCAACGATCTTGTCGCCCACCTGCAGCGTCTGCAGCATGGATTCGGATGGGACGTAGAAGAGCTGGAACACAAACGTGCGCAGCAGGATGGAGAGGATGAGCGCCGTGCCCAGGACGATACCCACTTCCCGCACGGCGCGACCGGTGCCGAAGAGCGCGCGCTTGGAGGCGCGGCCCCAATCGCTTTGGTGGGCCGACTGCCCTGAGGGAACCACGCCCTCGGGCGCAGGCTCGTGCTGCGAGGGGTCTTCAGACTGCGTCATGGGCTTCCTTCGGGCTGGGCTTGCCAAGTATGCCAGCGCGCCCCGCGGCCACGACCATCCCGGCGGGTGCCGGTTCAGGATTGACCGGCACCGAACCTGCGCGCAGGACCGTCCGTTCGCCCCGTAAACGCGAACAGCGGCCGGGAAACCCAGCCGCTGCCGCCTTGCCTGCATTGGATCACGCGTTGTCGCGCAGTTCCTTGATCTTGGCCTTCTTGCCGCGCAGACCACGGAGGTAGTACAGCTTGGCGCGACGGACGTCACCGCGGGTGACGACCTCGATCTTCTCCACCGTGGGCGTGTGCACCGGGAAGGTGCGCTCGACGCCGGTGCCAAAGGAGACCTTGCGAACCGTGTAGGTCTCGCGGATGCCATCGCCCTGACGGCGGATGACAACGCCCTGGAAAAGCTGGATACGCGAACGGTTGCCTTCGATGACGCGCACGTGCACCTTGACGGTGTCGCCGGGGCGGAAGGGCGGGATATCGGTGCGCAGCTGGGCTGCGTCAATCGCATCGAGCGACTGCATGTTGGCTCTCTCTTCGCAGCGCGCCACAGGACGAACCACGGTATCGATGTGGGTGCCCGTCTTCAGGTGCCCCCCTGTGGCAGGGCGCGACGAACGACGCGAATTGTGCCAGACCGCGCCACTGGCGCCCAAATCGCGGGCGCTTACCGTCAGGCGACGGGCAGCACCGCTTCGATGGCCGGCACCAGTTCGGCGGGGACGACCGATGGGGCGTAGCGCGTGACGGTGCGCCCGTCCGGTGCGACGAGGAATTTGGTGAAGTTCCATTTGATGAGCGACCCCAGCGGACTGGTCGAGCGCTCCCGCACGAAGGAGAACACGGGATGGGTGCCACCGCCATTGACCTCGACCTTGGTCGAGAGCGGGAAGGTCACTCCGTAATTGAGCTGGCAGAACTGTTCGATCTGCCCGTCGTCACCGGGCTCCTGGTGCCCGAACTGGTCACATGGGAAACCGATCACGACGAGTCCGCGCGCGCCGTAGGTCTCATGCAGCTGTTCCAGCCCCGCGTACTGCGGTGTGAAGCCGCAGGCACTGGCGGTGTTCACGATGAGCAGCGCCTTGCCCTCGTACCGCGAGAGGTCCACGACTTCCCCGTGGTTGTCGGTGAAACTGAGGTCGAACACGGTTGCTGCAGTCATGAGGAGCCAACGCACGGCGGACCTGCACCATTCCTCAGGCCCGGGCCGGAGCGTGCGCAGATGCGATCAGGGGCGCAGGTCGGGACGCATGCGCTGGGTTCTCAGTTCGGCTTCCTCACGGCGCCACCTGCGGATGTTGCCGTGGTGGCCGCTGACCAGGATCTCGGGCACTGTGAGCCCCCGCCATTCGGGCGGCTTGGTGAACACAGGCCCCTCGAGCAGGGTGCCGTCCTCACCGATGGAGAAGGAATCGTCCGTGACCGACTCGCCGTTGCCGAGCACTCCCGGCAGCAGCCTGGACACCGCCTCGATCATGACCAGCACCGCCGACTCGCCACCGGGGAGCACGTAGTCACCGATCGACACTTCCTCGACCGGCATCACGCCGCGCGCCCATTCAGACACCCGCGAATCGATGCCTTCGTAGCGGCCGCAGGCGAAGATGAACCAGCCCTGCTCGGCTCGCGCCGACCACTCCTCCGCGGTGCGTTGCGTGAAGCGGCGGCCGTTGGGCGTGGGCACCACCAGCGTGGGAGTGAGACCGGGGGCCGGTGGCGCCGCCAGGATGGCATCGAGCGCCTCGCCCCAGGGCTCGGGCTTCATGACCATGCCCGGTCCCCCGCCGTAGGGGGTGTCGTCAACGGTGCGGTGACGGTCGTGGGTGAAGTCGCGCAGTTGCCACAGCCGCAGCCCGATGAGGCCATCGTCGAGGGCCTTACCGACAAGCGACAGCTTCAGGGGCTCGAGGTACTCGGGGAAGATGGAGACGATGTCGTAGAACATCAGGCGTCGAGATCCTCGAAGAGCCCGCCGGGGGGATCGATGGTGACCGAAGCGTTGAGCAGGTCGACCTCGGTGACGATCTCATGGACGAAGGGCACCAGCACCTCGCCCCGCGTCTCGTGCATCACGGCCAGCAGGTCGTGGCCGGGCAGATGGATGACGTCGGTGATGGTGCCGAGGGACTCACCGTTCACGCGCACTGCTGCCAACCCGATCAGTTGACGGTCGTAGTACTCGTCGTCATCCTCTGGCAATTCGCCCGGATCCACTTCCGACTCCAGCAGCAGCCCGCGCAGCGATTCAGCCGCAGTGCGGTCGTCGATGTCCCGGAAGCGCAACAACAACACCCCCGAGTGATCACGAGCGTCCTCGATCACCAGGGCTGCATTGTCGGGCGTGAACACGGTAGAACCGACGGCGAAGCGACGGTCCGGTTCGTCGGTGCGCACCTCGACAGTGACGTCACCGCGAATGCCGTGCGCCTTGCCGATGCGTCCGACGACGACGCGCATGCTCAGCGTTCGTCGGCGTCGAGGAAGTCGATGCGAATGCCGCGCGTGGGTGAGAGTGCGGTGAGCACCGTGCGCAGTGCAGTGGCAGTACGTCCAGAGCGACCGATCACTCGGCCCATGTCCTCGGGGTGCACGCGCACCTCGAAGGTACGGCCGTCACCCTGCTGACGCTGGCGACGATCGTTGCGCTGGCGCACTTTCACCTCATCGGGATGATCCACGATTCCCTTGACGAGGTGTTCGAGTGCTTCCTCGAGCATGTCAGGCCTCGGTGGCTGCAGGCTCGTCGGCGACAACCTCGGCAGCAGCCTCGACTACGGCGGCGGCTTCCTCGGCCACGGCGGCAGGCGCCTCGGCGACAACCTCGGCTTCGGCCTTCTTGGGCTCGGTGACCTTCAGCGGTTTGGGAGCCTTGCCTTCGGCTTCCTTGTCTGCGGCGGCCTGCAGCACGGCGGCGGCGAACAGCGTCTGCTTGTCGGCCTTGGGCTCGGCAACCCGAAGCGTGCCCTCAGCACCCGGGAGGCCCTTGAACTTCTGCCAGTCACCAGTGACCTTGAGGATGGCCACGACGGGCTCGGTCGGCTGCGCGCCGACGGACAGCCAGTACTGCGCGCGCTCGGAATCGACGCGGATCAGCGATGGCTCCTGCTTCGGCTGGTAGATGCCGATCTCTTCGATGTTGCGGCCGTTGCGGCGGGTCTTGGCGTCCGCGATGACAATGCGGTACTGGGGGTTGCGGATCTTGCCGATCCGCATGAGCTTGATCTTGACAGCCATGAGCGTCGTTCTCCTTTTGAAAACGGGTGAGGATGGGACTCCGGGGCACCGAGTGCCCGAGACGTTCCTTGGCTGGCCGGTTGGCCGAAGCATGAGTCTGCCAGAGCAGACACCCGCACCCCAAATCCCCACCCCCTCAGGAACGGCCGACGGCTCCTTTGTGGGGCCTTCGCGCCAGCTGAAGGCCCCACAAAGGAGCCGTCGGCGGCAGACAGGGCTACTTGAGGAACTTCTTGAAGCCGCTCGGAAGGTCGTCGGCCGTGAAGGGCCGGGCTGGAGCAGCGCTCTCGTCCGCGGACAAGCCAGCCGC
>JAKAIC010000006.1 GCA_021814565.1 Actinomycetes bacterium
CGCGCATGCCGCGGCGGCACCGCGAAGCGCATGACGTCGACGAAGGTGGCGGCATAGCGGTTGGCGACGGCTCGCACCAGTGCCGCCATATGGGGCGGCAACACCGGCACCGGCGAAACCAGCGCCCGGATGTCCGCGGTGGCATGGCTGGCGTCGTCGTGGAGCGCGATCACGAAACCGGAGACCAGACGTCCGGAGAACATCACGCGCACCCGCACGCCCACGGCGATGGTGTCGGCCAACTCCGCCGGCACGCGGTAATCGAAGCTGCGATCGAGATGCGGCAGTGGCACATCCACGGCGACAGCAGCGATCATGTGCGGAGTCTGCCGGAGTGCGCCGTCCGCTCACACCTCAGTGACGCCGGCACTCCCAAGCGGGCCGGCGCCCTGCTGTGGATTGGGTCAACCGCGGACGGCGCGTGCGAGCAGTTCTGCGCGATCGGTGCGTTCCCAGGTGAAGATGGAGAGCCCGGATTCCACCTGATCCGAAGCACCCGGCTTGATGCGGTTGTAGGTGACGTCGGTGCGACCGAAGTGGCCGTAGGAGGCCGTGGGGCGGTAGCGCACCACCTCGGTGTTGAGCAGGTCGAGATCGCGGATGATGGCGGCGGGACGCAGATCGAAGACGGCCAGCACGGCATCCTGGATCTGGGCATCGGGCAGCACCCCGGTGCCGAAGGTCTCCACGAAGAGGCCCACCGGGTGGGCCTTGCCGATGGCGTAGGCCACCTGCACCTCACAGCGCGTGGCCAGGCCGGAGGCCACGACGTTCTTGGCCACCCAGCGCATGGCGTAGGCCGCGGAGCGGTCGACCTTCGAAGGATCCTTACCGGAGAAGGCGCCACCACCGTGGCGGGCCATGCCTCCGTAGGTGTCGACGATGATCTTGCGACCGGTGAGGCCGGCATCGCCCATGGGACCGCCGGTGACGAAGCGGCCGGTGGGGTTCACCAACAGCGTGGCCTCGGCGACGTCGAGGCCCTCGATCTCGGCGAGCACCGGCTCCACCACGTACCTGCGGATGTCCGGGGCCAGCATGCCGTCGATGCTCGTGCCTTCGGCGTGCTGCGAGGACACCACGACGGTGTCGAGGCGAACCGGACGATCGCCGTCGTACTCGATGGTGACCTGGGTCTTGCCGTCAGGACGCAGATAGGGCAGTTCGTGGGTCTTGCGCACACCGGTGAGCCGCTCCGCCAGGCGATGCGCGAGTTCGATGGGGAGAGGCATCATGGACGCGGTCTCGTTGGTGGCGTATCCGAACATGAGGCCCTGATCACCAGCACCCTGGGCATCGAGCGGATCATGGGAGGCCTCGGTGCGCGTCTCGAAGGCGGTGTTCACGCCCTGCGAAATGTCCTGGCTCTGCTTGCCGATGGAGACCTGAATGCCACAGGACTCGCCGTCGAAGCCCTTGTTGGAGGAGTCGTAGCCGATGTCGAGCACCACCTGGCGCACGATCTGCATGACGTCGGCGAAACCGTCCGTTGTGACTTCGCCGGCCACGTGTACCTGGCCGGTGGTGAGCAGGGTCTCGACGGCAACCCGGCTGTGCGGATCCTGGGCCAGCAGATCGTCGAGGATGGCATCGGAGATCTGATCCGCCATCTTGTCGGGGTGACCCTCGGTCACGGATTCGGAGGTGAAGAGCCGGTTCGCCACGATTACTCCCTGCCGTGCGGAGCGCGTGTCGCCCCGGTCACTGCGTGCGAATGAACTGTCCCCCGATGGCGTCCAGCACGGCATCCGCGACCGCCGCCTTGCTCATACTCTGGAACGCTTGCTGCGAACCATTCGCAGCAAGGATGGTGACGGTGTTGGTGGCGCTGCCGAAACCTTCCGCTCCGGAAACGTCGTTGACCACCAGCAGGTCACAACCCTTGGCCGCCAACTTGCGCTGTGCATGCTCCATGACCGAGCCCTCGCTGTCGCCGGTCTCGGCGGCGAATCCCACGATCACCTGACCCGGGCGACGGGACTCCACCAGCGCGCGCAGGATGTCGCGATTCTCGCGCAGTTCGATGGCAGCCGGCGCCGTCCCTTTCTTGAGCTTGACCTCTGCAACCTGTGCCGGGGAGAAGTCCGCGACCGCGGCGGCCATGATGATGACGTCCGCAGACGAGGCGGCCCGATGCATGGCGTCATCCAGTTGGGCCGCGGTCGAGACCTCGACCAGGTCAACGCCGGCCGGGACCGGCAGGGACACATTGGCACTCACCAGGGTGACGCGTGCGCCGCGTCCGGCCGCCATGGCCGCGAGGGCATAACCCTGGCGGCCCGATGAGGAGTTGCCGATGAAACGCACGGCATCGATGGGTTCACGGGTTCCACCCGCGGACACCACCACCCGCCTGCCCTGGAAGTCGGCTGTCGTTCCCCGGCGACGGAGCGCCTGCAGCACCACTTCGGTGATCTCCGCCGGCTCGGGCAGGCGGCCCTTGCCGCTATCGGGCCCGGTGAGCCGACCCACGGCGGGCTCCAGCACGATCAGGCCGCGCTCGCGCAGAACCCGCACATTCGCTTGTGTGGCAACGTGTTCCCACATTTCGGTGTGCATGGCCGTGGCAATGACCACGGGTGCGCGGGTGGTGAGCAGGGTGGCACCGAGCAGGTCGTCGGCCCGGCCTTGCACGGTACGGGCCAGGAAGTCGGCAGTGGCAGGCACCACGACCACGGCGTCTGCCGAGCGCCCCAGCGACACATGCGGGACGTCCTGCACATCGCCCCAGATATCGGTCGCGACAGCATTGCCGCTGAGGGCGGCGAAGGTGGCCTCGCCGACAAACCGCAAGGCAGCGAGGGTGGGGATGACAACCACGTCAGCGCCGGACTGCTTGAGCCGGCGGATGACCTCACAGGCTTTGTAGGCGGCAATGCCACCGGTGACGCCGACGATGACGCGCGGAACGCGCGCCGCTTCCGGCGCCATAGGGATCAGGCTTGGTCGAGGTGCTTGATGGTCAGCAGGCCCTCATTGATCTCCCGCAGGGCAATCGAGAGTGGCTTCTCCTGCAGGTGCGTGTCAACCAGCGGGCCGACATTCTCGAGCAGGCCCTCACCGAGCTGTGCGTAGTAGGCGTTGATCTGACGGGCTCGGCGCGCGGCGTAGACGACGAGTTGGTACTTGCTCCCCGCAATCGAGAGCAGATCATCGATAGGCGGGTTGGTCATACCTTCGGGTCGGACGTTCGACACGGGCGTACCTCATCACTTGGTGCTGGCGGATTCCAACAAGTCTACCAATGCCTGACCGGCCCTGGAGACGTCGTCATTGACAATCGTGACATCGAACTCCGGTTCACAGGCCATTTCCTCACGGGCGGTGGCCAATCGGCGCTCGACCAGCTCCGGCGATTCGGTGCCCCGACCGGTGAGTCGGCGCACCAATTCCTCCCACGATGGCGGCTTGATGAAGACCAGCCGGGCGTCGGGCAGGCGTCGTCGCACCTGCCGAGCACCCTGCAACTCGATTTCGAGCAGCACCGGTTGGCCGGCGGCAGCGTGGTCGAGCAGGGGCTGCAAGGGCGTCCCGTAGCGGTTCCCGGCGTACTCCGCCCATTCCAGGAAGGCGCCGTCACGCACCATGGCATCGAATTGCTCGCTGCCCAGATAGTGGTAGTTGACACCGTCACGCTCCCCTGGCCGGGGCGCACGCGTGGTGGCCGACACTGACAGCCAGGCCCGTGGCATGTGCTCGCGAGCCCAGGCGATGACGGTGCCCTTGCCCACGCCCGAAGGTCCGGCTACCACGATGATGGGCGCGTGCCGCAGCACGGCGTCGCTCATAAACCCTCGAAATGGTCGGCAATGGCGCGAATCTGCTGCACACCGAGACCCCGGACCCGGCGGTTGTCGGCGACGCCCACGGCCAGCATGATCTCGCGGGCACGCACCTTGCCGATGCCCGGCATCGACTCCAGCAGGGCCGTCACCTTCATGCGACCGATGGCGTCATCACCCTGGCCCTGCAGCATGACCTCGGTGATGGATGCCCCGGCGAATTTCAGGCGGTGGCGCACCAGTGCGCGCTGCTGGCGCGCCTCTGCCGCTTTGGCCAGCGCGGCAGCTCGCGCCTCAGACGTCTGGTTCGGCAACATCACAGTTCCCATGCAATCGCCGCGGCCGCCCGTGCCGGGTCGGCAGCCGCCGTGATGGGCCGGCCGATGACAACGATATCGGCTCCTTGGGCGATCGCCTGTTGTGGAGTGGCGATGCGCTTCTGGTCGCCCACCTCGGCTCCCAGGGGGCGCACGCCGGGCGTGATGAGAACGATGTCCGCTGGCACCACAGCGCGGATGGCCGCCACCTCGAGCGGTGAGCAGACGATGGCACGAGCCCCGGCGGTCACCGCCAGAACCGCCAGCCGCACGGCCGCGTCCAGTGCGCTGTCCTGGATGCCGATGGAGCGCAGTGCCGGCTCGTCCATCGAGGTGAGCACTGTTACGGCGGTGATGCGCGTTCCCGGCAGCGCTGCTGCGGCAGCCGACACCATCGCCGCGCCCCCCAGTGCATGCACCGTCAGGTATTGCGGCGTGAAGCGCGCGACCGAACGCGCGGCACCGGCCACTGTGTTCGGGATGTCGTGCAGTTTGAGGTCGAGGAACAGATCGCAGCCGGTGCTGCGCACGGCCTGGATGGCCGCCTCGCCGTCGCGCAGATAGGTCTCCAAGCCCACCTTGAGCGTCGACACATGCGGAGCCACCGCCTCCGCCCAGCCCACGATGGTCTGCAAGTCGGGGCCATCGAGTGCGACGGCGATGGGTGCCTTGGCCATGCTGCTCTCCTCTGTTGTGTGCGAGTCACGCCTGATGCGCGATGCCGATGACATCGCGCAGCCTGCTGAAGCCCCGTGACGCGAGTTCGTCACGCAACTCGTTCTGGATACGCAGCGGCGCCGACGGGTCGTTGAAGATGGCGGTGCCCACACTCACCGCGGACGCCCCGGCGGCAAGGAATTCCAGTGCGTCTCGGCCACTGCGGATGCCACCCATGCCCAGGATCGGCACCTGCGGCAGGGCCGCGTGCACCTGGTAGACCGCACGCACTGCGACCGGACGAATGGCCGGGCCTGACAGGCCGCCGGTGCGGCCACCGAGTTGCGGGCGCAGCGTGACGGGATCGATGACCATGCCCAGCAGGGTGTTGATCATGGCCAGCCCGTCGGCACCGGCGTCGATGACCGAATGTGCGATCTCGACGATGTCCGTCACGTCGGGTGAGAGCTTGGCAAGGAGAGGCAGCCCGGGCTGCGCATGCTTCCTGACTTCTGCCACCACCTCCGCTGCGCTGCCGGGGTTGCAGGCGAAGACCAGGCCACGATTGGCGACGTTGGGACAGGAGATGTTGATCTCGAGGCCGGCCACACCTTCGACTCCGCGCAGGCGACGGGCCAGCCGACCGAACTCCAGCACGTTGTTGCCGGCAATCGAAACTATCGTCCGCGCGCCCCGCTTGCGCAGCCAGGCCAGGTCGTGCTCGATGAAGGATTCGATGCCGGACCCTTGGAGTCCGATGGAATTGATCATGCCGCTCGGCGTTTCCGCCATGCGAGGCGTGGCACGGCCGGAGCGGGGCTCCATCATGATGCTCTTGGTGACGATGGCGCCGATGCTGGTGATGTCGAAATAGCTGTCGAGCTCGCGACCGTAACCGGCGCAGCCACTGGCTGTGAGCACCGGTGCCGGCAGTTGCAGTTTGCCGAGTGCGGTGGAGAGATCCACCTGCACGTGCTGGATATTCGTCATTTCAGTGCCCACCTGCCGGGGGCGCACCCACTGCGTCCGCTGGCACGCTGCCGATGGCGTCCCAACGCACGCGATCACCACGGAACACCGGGCCCTCGGTACAGGCCCGCACCATGCGGGTGCGGCCGTCGTCACCGATGACCGGCAGCACGCAGGTCATGCAGACGCCGACGCCGCAGGCCATGGATTCCTCCACGGCACACTGCGCGATGGCACCCGTCGAGGCCGCAACGAGGGATACCGCCTGCAGCATGCCCATGGGCCCGCAGGCGTAGACCACGGCCGAATCCGCCCGTTGCATGACCTCGGGGAGGACGTCACTCACCCGACCACGCACACCCAGGGAACCGTCGTCGGTGGTGATGACGATGGAATCGGAGATGCGCTTGAGGTCCAGCACTCCATACAACTTCGATTCCGTGGAGGCACCGAGCACGACATCGACCCGGCAGCCGCGGGAACGCAACTCCTCTGCCAGCGTGATCATGGGTGCTGCACCGTAACCGCCGGCGACCAGTACGCAGGGCACCCGCTCCTTGGGCAACTGGAAGGGCTTGCCGAGGGGAGCCACCATGTCGACCAAGACACCCTCATGCTGGCTGGTGAGCCACCTGGTGCCGGCTCCCTTCGCTGACACGATGAGTTCGATGGTGGTGCCCACATTGGCTTTGCTGCTCACGCGATGAATGGAGAAGGCACGCCGAAGCAGCATGGCGGAGTCCGGCCCGCCCACGGCTACAGCAGCGAAGTGGCCGGGCTTGACCATGCCGATGTCCGCCGAAGTGACGAACACCAGGTGCCGGTACTCCCCCACCGCGCGATTGCCCGCCAGCCGGGCACGGAACTGTGTCATGCCCTGGCCGCCGCGATTTCCGCGCCCCAGTGCTGCAGCGACTTGACCTGCAGCACGTCGTTGCGCTCCGACACGATGGCCTGCACGGCAGCTCGCAGGCCACTGACGGTGGTGATGGAGGGGATATCGCGCAACACCACTGCGGTTCGGATCTCATAGCCGTCCGAGCGTGCGCCCGAACCCACTGGCGTGTTCACCACCAGTGCGATCTCGCGGTCGAGAATCCGTTGCACGATTGTGGGCTCACCGTCGGGTCCGGGACCCTGCGAGAACTTGCGTACCTCGGTGGCATTGACGCCGTTGCGCCGCAGGATGTCGGCCGTGCCCTCGGTGGCCAGGATCTCGAAGCCGAGGTCTGACAATCGCTGGCAGTAGACGATGACATGGCGCTTGTCGCGATCGGCCACCGACACGAAGACCTTTCCGGATGTCGGCAGGTGGTGGTTGTAGGCCGCAAGCTGCGATTTGGCGAAGGCACGTGCGAAGTCCACGTCGATTCCCATGACTTCGCCGGTGGATTTCATCTCCGGCCCAAGGACGGTGTCGACGCCCTGGAAGCGGCCGAAGGGCAGCACGGCCTCCTTCACGGCAACAGGGGCACCCACGTGCATGTCTGCACCGTCGCCCTTGGCCGGCAGCATGCCGATGCTTCGCAACTCCGCGATGCTGGTGCCCACGGCGATACGCGCCGCCGCCTTGGCCAACTGCACATTGGTGGCCTTGGAGACGAAAGGCACCGTGCGGCTGGCCCGCGGGTTGGCTTCCAGCACATAGAGCACATCAGCGGCCAGTGCGAACTGGATGTTGAGCAGGCCGCGCACGCCCACTCCTTCAGCGATGGCCCGGGTGCTGCGGCGAATGCGTTCGATGTCACGCGCGCCGAGGGTCATGGGAGGCAGGGAGCAGGCGGAGTCGCCGGAGTGGATACCGGCCTCCTCGATGTGCTCCATCACGCCGCCCAGGTAGAGATCCGTACCGTCGAAGAGCGCGTCCACGTCAATCTCCAGCGCATCATCGAGGAAGCGATCGACCAGCACCGGGCGTCCGGGCTCGATGAGCGTTGCGCGTTCGAGATAGGTCTTGAGGGCGTCGTCGTTGTAGACGATCTCCATGCCGCGGCCGCCGAGCACGTAGGACGGGCGGACCAGCACCGGGTACCCGATCTCGTCCGCAACCGCGCGGGCCTCTTCGAAGGAGGTGGCGGTACCGAACTTGGGGGCCGGCAACTGCGCCTGGTTCAGCACCTCACCGAAGGCGCCACGATCCTCGGCCAGGTGAATGGCTTCGGGGCTGGTGCCCACAATCGGCACGCCGGCGTCCTTGAGGCGCTGGGCCAGCCCCAGCGGTGTCTGGCCACCGAGCTGGCAGATCACCCCGATGACAGGGCCCGCCTGCATCTCGGCCTGCACCACTTCGAGCACGTCCTCGAAGGTGAGCGGCTCGAAATACAGGCGATCGGAGGTGTCATAGTCGGTGGAGACCGTCTCCGGATTGCAGTTGACCATGATGGTCTCGTACCCCGCTTGGCGCAGCGTCATCGCTGCGTGCACGCAGGAATAGTCGAACTCGATGCCCTGGCCGATGCGGTTGGGTCCGCTGCCCAGGATCATGACCGCTGCCTTCTGGCGAGGGCGTACTTCCGTCTCCTCGTCATACGACGAGTAGTGGTACGGCGTGCGGGCCTCGAACTCAGCGGCACAGGTGTCGACCGTCTTGTAGACGGGCCGCACATTCACGGAGTGCCGCAGCTTGCGGATCTCGTCCTCGGTGCTGCCGCGCAACTGCGCAATCTGGGCGTCGGAGAAACCCATCTGCTTGGCAGCGCGCAGCATTTCCACATCGAGTTGCTCCGCCTCCCGGGTGAGGTCGGCCTGCTGGTTGATGAGCTGGATCTGCTGCAGATACCAGCGATCGATCTTGGTGGAGGCATAGACCTGCTCGATGGTGGCACCGGCCCACAGCGCGAGCTGCACCTCCGAGAGCCGACCATCGCGCGGCACCGCCATCTGCCGGAGCAGACCTTCCACATCGACGTCTGATACGGAGGCGGGCCAGCTGAAGACAGCCTCCCGCTTCTCTATGGAGCGCAAGGCCTTCTGCAACGCCTCGGGGAAGGAGCGCCCCAGGCTCATGGCCTCGCCGACTGATTTCATGTGCGTGGTGAGCGTGGGGTCAGCCTGCGGGAACTTCTCAAAGGCGAAGCGCGGCACCTTCACCACGATGTAGTCGAGCGTGGGCTCGAAGGAGGCAGGGGTCTGCTTGGTGATGTCGTTGGGGATCTCATCGAGGGTGTAGCCGATGGCAAGGCGCGCCGCGATCTTGGCGATGGGGAAACCCGTGGCCTTGGAGGCCAGCGCCGAGGAGCGCGAGACACGAGGGTTCATCTCGATGACGATGAGGCGACCATCATCGGGATTCACGGCGAACTGGATGTTGCAGCCACCGGTGTCCACGCCGACGGCGCGGATGATGTCGATGCCGACATCGCGCATGTGCTGGTACTCACGGTCGGTGAGGGTGAGCGCCGGCGCCACGGTGATGGAATCACCGGTGTGGACACCCATGGGATCGATGTTCTCGATGGAGCAGATGACCACCACGTTGTCGTGGTGATCACGCATCAGCTCCAGTTCGTATTCCTTCCAGCCCAGGATGGATTCCTCGAGCAGCACCTCCGTGGTGGGACTGGCCTGCAAGCCGGAGCCGGCGATGCGTCGCAATTCCTCGGCGTTGTAGGCGAAGCCGGAACCGGCACCCCCCATGGTGAAGGAAGGGCGCACGACCACCGGATAGCCAAGGTCGTCAACGGCCGCGAACACTTCGTCGAGGCTGTGGCAGATGGCGCTGCGGGCGCTCTCGGCACCGACGGAGGCCACAATCTGCTTGAACTTCTCGCGGTTCTCCCCTCGCTCGATGGCCTCCACGTCGGCGCCGATGAGCTCGACGTTGTAACGCTCGAGCACACCGTTGCGATGCAGTGCCATGGCGGCGTTGAGCGCCGTCTGCCCACCCAGGGTCGGGAGCAGCGCATCGGGCCGCTCCTTGGCGATGATGGCTTCGATGACATCAGGTGTGATGGGTTCCACGTAGGTGGCGTCCGCGAACTCGGGGTCGGTCATGATGGTGGCCGGGTTGGAGTTGACGAGGATCACGCGCAGGCCTTCGTCGCGCAGCACGCGACAGGCCTGGGTTCCCGAGTAGTCGAATTCGCAGGCCTGACCGATGACGATGGGACCGGACCCGATCACCATCACGCTCGTGAGGTCCTCGCGACGAGGCATCAGCGACCAACTCCCGACATACTCGTGACGAATTCGTCGAAGAGTCCGACGGCATCGTGCGGACCGGCCGCTGCCTCGGGGTGGTACTGCACGCTGAAGGCACGGGCGTCGAGCGCACGCAGCCCCTCGACCACCTGGTCATTGAGGCAGACATGCGAAACCTCAACGCGGCCGAAGGGCGTCTCGCTCACGCGGTCCAGCGGGGCATCCACCGCGAAGCCGTGATTGTGCGCGGTGATGGCGACGCGCCCGCTGCGCCGATCCTGCACCGGCTGGTTCACACCGCGATGGCCGTACTTGAGCTTGTAGGTGTCGAAGCCGAGGGCGCGCCCGAGAATCTGGTTGCCGAAGCAGATGCCGAAGAACGGGCGATCAGCCGCGAGCACGGCGCGTGCCAACTCGGTGGCATGGGCCGCAGTCGAGGGATCGCCGGGTCCATTGCTGAAGAACACTCCATCGACACCACGCTCGAGCAGTTCCTCAGCGCTGGCGGAGGCAGGCAGCACATGGGTTTCGATGCCACGCTCGGCCATACGGTGGGGCGTCATGCGCTTGATGCCGAGGTCCAGGGCCGCGACGGTGAGCCGATGCTCAGCGATTGCCGGCACCACGTACGCGGCCCGGGTGGTGACATCGTCCACGTAACTGGCGCCCACCATCGCAGGCGAGGCCAGCACCTGTGCCACCAGTGCGTCAACATCCGACAGCACGGCATCGCCGGTGAAGAGTCCGACACGCATGGCACCGCGCTCGCGGAGATGGCGGGTGATGGCACGGGTATCCACGCCCGCGACGCCGACAACGCCCTGTGCCCGCAGTTCAGCATCGAGCGATCGCTGCGAACGCCAGTTGGAGGCGATGGGCGAAGGATTGCGCACCACGAAGCCGTTGACCCAGATGCGATCCGATTCCGGATCCGCATCGTTCATGCCGGTGTTGCCGATGTGCGGTGCCGTCATGACGACGATCTGCCCGCGATAGGAGGGATCGGTCAGCGTCTCCTGGTAGCCGGTCATACCGGTGTTGAAGACGGCCTCGCCGAAGGCGCTACCGTCGGCACCGAAGGCGCTACCGCGGAATACGCGGCCGTCCTCGAGGACGAACAGAGCGGGATTCACGATGCAACCTCCTGCGAAAGTGCCGACAGCGCGGCGAGATGTTCAGCGGTGTCGGGGAAGCGCATGCCGATGTCGATGCTCTCCTGACCCAGCCGGAAACTGATGACGATGATGCCGCCATCCTCGAAAGCACGACCAGCGATGCCCTTGTCCGCCCGCACACCGATCACCTCAGTGCGCGGGATGGAAAAGGAGCGCTCGTTCTCGCGCTCGAGGTCGATGGCATGGGCGGTGAGGCGCAGGCGCACCAGTGATCGCGCGCCCAGCGAGTGCGCATCAATGCGGTCAAGCCACCGACCTGCACGCGTGGCGCCCAGGTAGATGCCGGACCACGGTCCGGCGACGGTCGGCTCAGACGATTGCGGCTGCGGCAAGGGCAGCTCGCGTTGTGAGGCAACGCGCGCCTGCCAGCCTCGGTACATGCCCCAGTAGGTGAGCGCGATGACGGCGATGATGCCGAGGACCAGTGCCATTCTCATAGTGCCAGGGCTCCATTCAGCACGGTGGCGGTACCACGGAGGAAGGTGGCGACCACACGGCCACGCATGGTGCGCGCGGCATAGGGCGTATTGCGCGAACGCGAGGCCAGCGCCGCCGGGTCGACCAGCCACGCGGCCCCGGGGTCGACGACGCAGAGGTTCGCGTACTCCCCCGCGGCTAGGGGATTGCCATGATCGGTCACTCGGCCGATACGGGCCGGATTGGTGGACATGCGCTCGGCCACCTGACGCCAGGTCAGGCGCCCGCTGTCAATCATGGTCTCGATGACGACGGACAGCGCGGTCTCCAGACCCAACATGCCCATGGCGGCCGCGGCCCACTCGCAGTCCTTGTCCTCGGTTGGATGGGGTGCGTGATCGGTGGCGACGATGTCGATGGTGCCATCGGCCAGGCCGGCGCGTACCGCCTCCACATCGGCTGCCGTGCGCAAGGGCGGATTGACCTTGTAGACCGGGTCGTAGGTGGCCGCCAGCTCGTCAGTGAGTAGCAGGTGATGCGGCGTCACCTCGGCCGTGACGTTGATGCCGCGCGACTTGGCCCAACGGATGATGTCGACCGAACCCTCGGTGGAGAGGTGGCAGAGGTGGAGGCGCGATCCCACGTGCTCGGCCAGCAGTACGTCGCGCGCAATGATGGCCTCCTCCGCCACCGCAGGCCAACCGGCCAGACCCAGACGCGCGCTGACCACGCCTTCGTTCATCTGCGCGCCCTCGGTGAGGCGTGGCTCCTGCGCATGCTGGGCCACGACGCCGTCGAAGGCCTTCACATATTCGAGGGCACGGCGCATGAGCAAAGGATCGGAGACGCACTTGCCGTCATCTGAGAAGACGCGCACCTGTGCCGCGGAATCGGCCATGGCACCAAGCTCAGCCAGACGTTCGCCCTTGAGACCCACGGTCACGGCGCCCACCGGGCGCACGTCAACATAGCCCGCCGCATGTCCGAGCCGCAGCACCTGCTCCACTACGCCGGCAGTGTCGGCCACCGGGTCGGTGTTGGCCATGGCATGCACCGCGGTGTAGCCGCCCAGAGCGGCCGCACGGGTGCCGGTGAGGATGGTCTCGGCATCCTCACGGCCCGGCTCGCGCAGATGCGTGTGCAGATCTACCAGACCGGGGAGCAGCACCTCGCCGCTGAACTGGTGGACGAGATCACCGACACCGGTACCGACCGGCACCAGCGCGGCGATGCGATCGCCGTCGAGCACCACGTCAACGGCTTGCTCGCCGTAGGGCGCAACATTGCGCAGGACCGTCTTCATCAGTTGCCACCAATCCCGGACTCGGCGCCACCAAGCAGCAGGTACATCACTGCCATGCGCACACTCACGCCGTTGGAAACCTGCTCGACGATGACCGAGCGCTTGCTGTCGGCAACATCCGCCGCGATCTCCATACCCCGGTTCATGGGGCCGGGATGCATGACGATGGTGTGTGTCGGCAGTGTCGACATGCGTTGCGCGTCAAGGCCGTAGCGCCGCGAGTATTCGTGGGCGCTGGGGAAGAAGGAGGCGTTCATGCGCTCCAGCTGCACGCGAAGCATCATCACCGCATCCGCATCGGCGATGGCCTGGTCGAGGGCGTAGGAGACCGCGCATGGCCATTCCTCCACGCCGACAGGCAGCAGAGTGGGCGGCGCGCACAGGGTCACATGTGCGCCCAGGGTATTGAGCAGCAGCACATTGCTGCGGGCCACGCGGGAGTGCAGCACATCGCCGACGATGGTGATGCGCGCGCCGGCGAGGTCGCCGTCGCCATCGCGCAGGTGCTTGCGCAAGGTGTAGGCATCCAGCAGCGCCTGCGTGGGGTGCTCGTGCGTGCCGTCGCCGGCGTTGATGACGGTGGATTCGATCCAGCCCGAATGGGCAAGGCGATGCGGTGCACCGCTGGCGGCGTGGCGGATCACCACGGCGTCGGCGCCCATGGCCTGCAGCGTGAGCGCGGTGTCCTTGAGGCTCTCGCCCTTGGAGACGCTGGAGCCCTTGGCGGAGAAGTTGATGACATCCGCACTCAGGCGTTTGGCGGCCGCCTCGAAGGAGATGCGGGTGCGGGTGCTGTCTTCGTAGAAGAGGTTGACCACCGTGCGACCACGCAGCGTCGGCAACTTCTTCATGGGCCGATCCGAGATCTGCGCCAGCTCAGCGGCGGTGTCGAGGATCAGCAGCGCATCGTCGCGCGTGAGGTCGGCGGTGGAGAGCAGATGCTGCATGGTCAGGCACCGGCCGTTCCCACGTAGACGCCGTCTTCGCCGTCGTGCTCGATGAGTTGCACGCGCACGCTCTCGCGCAGGGAGGTGGGGAGGTTCTTGCCCACGTAGTCGGCGCGAATCGGCAGTTCGCGATGACCACGATCGACGAGCACCGCCAGCTGCACCATGCGGGGCCGGCCGATGTCACCGAGCGCATCGAGTGCCGCGCGCACGGTACGTCCGGAGAAGAGGACGTCGTCGACCAGGATCACCGTCTTGTCATCGATACCGCCAGCAGGGATCTCCGTGGGCAGCAGGGCCCGCGCCTTCTTCAGACGCAGGTCGTCGCGGTACATGGTGATATCGAGCGATCCCACGGGAATCGCATGGGCCTGGATCTCGGCCAGTCGCTGTGCGACGCGCTGCGCCAGCGCCACTCCGCGGGTGGGGATGCCGAGCAACACGATGTCGTCCGCACCCTTGGTGCGTTCATCGATTTCATGAGCAATGCGCGAAAGTGCACGCGCTACATCTGCAGGCTCAAGGACCGCACGCAAGTCTGCCGTGTCGGACATCGAGACCTCCTTTCCCGCCTCACAGGACGGTTCTTAAAGGATGTCGTTGGCCGCAGTCTAGCCTGCCCATGCGGCCGGCTCGGCTGCGGGTGCCTCACCCCGGACAGCGGAAAGGCCCGCCGCAGCGGGCCCCTCTGCTATCGACCGCGTCCCATGGTGTGGACACGCACCATGTTGGTGCCGCCCACGACGCCGGGAGGTGCACCGGCCACGATCACGACCTTTTCGTTGAGCGATACCCGTCCTGATGCGAGGAGCGCCGCCTCCAGCTGGTCGACCATGTGGTCGGTGTGTTCCACGGCGGGCACCAGGTAGGTCTGGAGGCCCCACACCAGCGACAGCACCGAACGCGTGCGCGTGTGCGGCGTGAAGGCGAGCAGCGGTGTGTCACGACGGTGCCGGGCCAATGCACGTGCCGAATGGCCGGTCTCGGTGAAAGCAACCAGATAGCGCGCCTTCAGGGCATGCGCGATCTCGGTGGCCGCCCAGGTGACAACCAGGCCCGTTCGCGGATCCTCCTCGACGTAGGGCAGGTGCGGCAGCGCCGTCAGCGATTCCGTCTCCATGTGCTCGATGATGCGACCCATGGTCTCCACCGCACTGATGGGATGGTCACCGACACTTGTCTCACCACTCAGCATCAGGGCGTCGGCACCGTCCAGCACCGCATTCGCGACGTCGGAAACCTCCGCGCGGGTGGGACGTGAGGCGTGCTCCATGGAGTCGAGCATCTGCGTGGCCACGATGACGGGACGGCCAGCCAAGCGTGCGGCCATGATGCAGCGCTTCTGCACGAGCGGCACCTGCTCCAGCGGCAACTCCACGCCCAGATCGCCACGCGCCACCATGATGCCGTCGAAGGCCTCGATGATCTCGTCGAGTGCCTGCACCGCCTGCGGCTTCTCGATCTTGGCAATGACCGGGACGTGGATGCCCTCCTCGTCCATCACCGCCTTGACATCCTCGAAATCGGCGGCGTTGCGAACGAAGGACAGCGCGATGAAATCCACGCCGGTATGCAGCGCCCAGCGCAGGTCATCCACGTCCTTCTCGGACATGGCGGGCACGCTCACCGCAACACCCGGCAGGTTGATGCCCTTGTTGCTGGAGATGAATCCGCCTTCGATGACCTCGGTGATTACCTCGGTGTCGGAGACCTTGACCGCCTTGAGGGCGATACGTCCGTCGTCGATGAGGATGCTGTCGCCCGGCTTCACGTCCCCGGGCAGGCCCTTGTAGGTGGTGGAAGCGCGGTTCTTGTTGCCGTCAATGTCGTCGATGGTGATGGTGAAGCGATCGCCCCTGCTGATCTCGACCTTGCCGGCGGAGATGACACCGAGACGGATCTTGGGACCCTGCAGGTCGGCGAGGATGCCGACCGCCTGGCCGGACTCGTCGGAGGCCTGACGCACGTTGTTGTAGCGCGCCAGGTGCTGAGCATGGTCTCCATGCGACATGTTCAGCCGGGCGACGTTCATGCCTGCCGCAACAAGTGCCCGAATCTGGTCGAGCGACTCTGTTGCCGGCCCAAGGGTGCACACAATCTTGGCGCGACGCACAATTCCTCTTTCGTCGGGGATGAGCGAAGCGTAACCGCTCACACCACCAGCGATCGCGTAGTGGGTGCGATGGGCACCGGCAAAGCGCTGCTGCCCATGAGGAATCGGTCCACCGCAGCCGCCGCAGAACGGCCTTCTGCAATGGCCCACACGATGAGCGACTGACCGCGACCAGCATCGCCTGCCACGAAGACCCCGGGCACGTTGGTTGAGAATTCTGCGTCACGGGCGATATTGCCGCGCGTATCGAGTTCCACGCCCAGTTGCTCGACGAAGCCACCCGGGTCCACACCCGTGAACCCCATGGCAAGGAACACGAAATCGGCAGCAAGTTCGCGACGCGTGTCCGGCACCTCGACCAACCTGCCGGCCTCCCACCTCACGTCCGAGATCACCAGTGCGCGCAGGTTTCCGTGCTGGTCCTTGAGGAACTCCTGTGTCTGGACTGCGTAGACGCGTTCGCCACCCTCCTCATGGGCGGAGGTGACCTTGAAGGTCATGGGGAAGGTGGGCCAGGGCCAGTTGTCCGGTCGTGTCTCGGAAGGACGGGGCATGATCTCCAACTGCGTCACCGAAGCCGCACCCTGGCGGTGGGCGGTACCCAGGCAGTCCGCGCCGGTGTCGCCACCGCCGATGATGACGACGTGCTTGCCGCCAACGTGAATTGGGGGCTGCGCGTAATCGCCCTGCGTGCAGCGATTGGCCTGGGGCAGGTACTCCATGGCCTGGTGCACACCGATCGCGTCACGACCCGGAATGGGCAGGTCACGAGCCGCGGTGGCACCCACCGTCAGCACCACAGCGTCGTAACGCGCGCGCACATCGGCCGCAGACACATCCTGTCCGACGTCGACACCCGGACGGAAGCGCACGCCCTCCGCCTCCAGCTGCGCGATGCGACGATCGAGGAAGCGCTTCTCCATCTTGAACTCCGGGATGCCGTAGCGCAGCAGACCGCCGACGCGATCGGAGCGCTCGAACACCGCGACCGTGTGGCCCGCTCGTGCCAACTGCTGTGCGGCAGCGAGGCCGGCGGGACCGGAGCCGATGACGGCAACCGTCCTGCCGGAGAGACGCTCGGGTGGGCGCGGCGTGAGCCAGCCCTCCTTGAAGGCGCGCTCGACAATCGTGACCTCGATCTGCTTGATGGTGACGGGATCCTGGTTGATGCCCAGCACGCAGGCGGATTCGCAGGGCGCCGGGCACAGGCGACCGGTGAACTCCGGGAAGTTGTTGGTGGCGTGGAGTCGATCGCTCGCCGTCTTCCAATCATCCTTCCAGGCCAGATCGTTCCACTCGGGGATGATGTTGCCGAGCGGACACTGGCTGTGACAGAAGGGAATGCCGCAGTTCATACAGCGTCCGGCTTGCTTCTGCAGGTGATCGACCGGGAAGTCCTCATAGACCTCGCGCCAGTCCTTCAAGCGCACCGCGACCGGACGTCGTGACGGAGTCTCGCGTCCTGTGGTGAGGAAACCGCGCGGATCAGCCATGTGTCGCCTCCATGATTGCGGCCAGCTCGTCGCGGCCTTCCAACTTCGCCTTGGCCGACGCCTCGAGTACGCGCTTGTAGTCGCGCGGCATGATCTTGCGGAAGCGTGTGACCTCAAGGTCCCAATCCGCAAGCAGCGCCCGGGCCAGCTCCGATGCCGTTTCGTCGGCATGCTCCTGCACGATTGCACGAACTTCGCGACGATCGCTCTCGGTCAGCGGCTCGACATCGACCATCTCGGTGTTCACGCGCGAAGTGGTGAGGTCAAGCACGTACGCGACACCGCCGGACATGCCGGCCGCCAGGTTGCGACCGTGCTTGCCCAGGATGACAGCGCGTCCACCCGTCATGTACTCGAGTGCGTGATCACCAACGCCTTCCACGACCACGGTGGCGCCGGAGTTGCGGACGCAGCAGCGTTCTCCGACGACACCGCGCACGTGGATGACGCCGCTGGTGGCGCCGTAGGCGAGCACATTGCCCGCAATGACGTTCTCTTCAGCCTTGAAGGTTGCTGCTCGATCGGGACGCACCACGATGCGACCACCCGAGAGACCCTTGCCGACATAATCGTTGGCATCGCCTTCAAGGCGCAGGGTCATGCCACGCGGAATGAACGCACCGAAGGACTGGCCCGCGGATCCGGTGAAGGTGAAGTCGATGGTGCCTTCCGGCAGGCCGGCGCCGCCGTGCTGGCGCGTGATCTCGGAGCCCAGCATGGTGCCGACGGTGCGATTGACATTGCGGATCGTGAGTTGTGCACGAACCGGTTCACCGCTCTCCAGGGCCGGCCCGGCGATGGCAATGAGCTGGTTGTCGAGCGCCTTGGCCAGGCCGTGATCCTGCTCGGTGGTGTGGCGTAGGTCGCCCACTGCTGCGGGGCGATGGAAGATGGGGGCCAGGTCCAGCGATGCCGCCTTCCAGTGCTGCACTGCATCATCGACATCGAGCAGTTCGACGTGACCGATGGCCTCATCGATGGAGCGCAGGCCCAGCGCAGCGAGATGCTCGCGCACCTCCTCGGCCACGAAGCGGAAGAAGTTCTCCACATGTTCGGGCTTGCCGGTGAACCGTGCACGCAACTCGGGATTCTGGGTGGCCACGCCGACCGGACAGGTGTCGAGATGGCAGACCCGCATCATGATGCAACCGCTCACGACCAGCGGAGCGGTGGCGAATCCGAACTCCTCGGCGCCCAGCAGCGCGGCGATGACGACGTCACGGCCGGTCTTGAGCTGACCGTCCGTCTGCACCACCACGCGATCGCGCAGGCCATTGAGCAGCAAGGTCTGCTGCGCTTCGGCCAGACCCAGTTCCCAAGGGCCTCCCGCATGCTTGAGCGAGGTGAGTGGCGAGGCACCGGTACCGCCGTCGTGACCTGAAACCAGGATGACATCGGCGTGCGCCTTGGCCACGCCCGCCGCCACCGTACCGACGCCCACCTCCGCCACCAGCTTCACGTGGATGCGAGCACGGGGATTGGCGTTCTTGAGATCGTGGATCAGCTGCGCGAGATCCTCGATGGAGTAGATGTCATGGTGCGGTGGGGGCGAGATGAGGCCGACACCGGGCGTGGAATGTCGCGTCCTGGCCACCCACGGGTACACCTTGTGGCCGGGCAGCTGGCCGCCCTCGCCGGGCTTGGCGCCCTGCGCCATCTTGATCTGGATGTCGTCGGCGTTCACCAGGTATTCGCTGGTGACACCGAAGCGACCGGAGGCCACCTGCTTGATTGACGAGCGCTTGGAATCGCCATTGGCCATGGGCAGGAAACGCTCGGGGTCCTCCCCACCCTCACCGGTGTTGGACTTGCCGCCCAGACGGTTCATGGCGATGGCCAGCGTTTCGTGTGCCTCCTGCGAGATGGAGCCGTAGGACATGGCACCGGTCTGGAAACGCTTGACGATGCTCTCCACGCTCTCCACCTCATCGATGTCGATGGGCTGGCGATCAGGATTGAACTTGAAGAGGCCACGCAGCGTCATCAGCCGCTCGGACTGCTCATCGATGCGCGCGGAGTACTGCTTGAAGACGTCGTATCGGTTGTTGCGCGTGGCATGCTGCAGGCGGAACACCGACTCCGGGTCGAACATGTGCGGCTCGCCCTCGCGGCGCCACTGGTACTCGCCACCGATTTCGATACGTCGGTGCGGCGGCACCACGCCATTCACCGGGTAGGCGGCGTCGTGACGCATCTCGATCTCCTTGGCCAGGACCTCGAGACCTACACCGCCGAGCTTGGAGGTGGTGCCGGTGAAGTACTTGTCGATGACCTCCTGCGAGAGGCCGATGCATTCGAAGATCTGCGCACCGCGGTAGGAGCCCACTGTGGAAACGCCCATCTTCGACATCACCTTGAGCACGCCCTTGCCCAGCGCCTTGATGAGGTTGCGCATGGCCTTCTCGGGGCTGATGCCCACGATCGCTCCCTGCTGCACCATGGTCTCGACCGACTCCAGGGCCAGATACGGGTTCACGGCAGCGGCGCCGTAGCCGATGAGCAGAGCCACGTGATGCACCTCGCGCACGTCACCTGCCTCAACCAGCAGGCCCACCATGGTGCGCGTGCGCTGGCGCACCAGGTGGTGGTGCACGGCGCTGGTCAGGAGCAGCGAGGGGATGGGAGCCATGTCCATGTCGGAATCACGGTCGGAGAGGATGATGAACTTGCGTCCCTGGCGGATGAGGGCGTCGACCTCCCGGCAGATCTCGTCGAGACGACGAGCCAGCGCCTCTCCCCCGCCGAGCACCGGGTACAGGCCCTTGATCTTGGCCGCGGAGAAACCCGGTACACCGCCGGATGCGTTGATGTGCAGGATCTTGGCCAGATCGTCATTGTCGATGACCGGGAAGGGCAGCAGCACCTGACGGCAGTGCTCCGGCGACTCGTCGAGCAGATTGGACTCAGGGCCCATGGTGGTGCCCAGCGAGGTGACGATCTCCTCGCGAATGGCATCGAGCGGCGGGTTCGTCACCTGCGCGAAAAGCTGGGCGAAGTAGTCGAAGATGGAACGCGAGCGCGAGGACAGCGCAGCGATGGGCGCATCGTTGCCCATGGAGCCGAGTGGTTCTCCGCCGGTCTTGGCCATCGGCGCCAGGATGATGCGCAGTTCCTCCTCCGTGTAACCGAAGGTGCGCTGACGGCGCGTCACCGAGGACGCGGTGTGCATGACGTGCTCGCGGTCGGGCAGTGCGTCGAGATGAATGACGCCGTTCTTCAGCCACTCGCCATAGGGCTGGCGGGCTGCCAGTTCGGCCTTCACCTCCTCGTCCTCGACGATGCGGCCCTTGGCCGTGTCGACCAGGAACATGCGTCCGGGCTGCAGGCGTCCTTTGCGCACGACCGAAGCCGGGTCGATGTCGAGCACACCGGACTCCGAGGCAAGTACCACCAGGCCGTCATCCGTGACCCAGAAGCGCCCGGGGCGCAGCCCATTGCGGTCGAGCACCGAGCCGATGAGCGTGCCATCGGTGAACGACATGGAGGCCGGGCCGTCCCACGGCTCCATGAAGTTGGAGTGGAACTCGTAGAAGGCGCGACGCGCTGGATCCATCTCGGTGTTGTTCTCCCAGGCTTCGGGAATCATCATGAGCATGGCGTGCGGCAGCGAACGGCCACCCAGGTGGAGAAGTTCCAGCACTTCATCGAAGGAGGCGGAATCCGAACCCTCCTCAGTGACGATCGGGAACAGGCGCTCAAGATCGCCGAACACATCACTGGTGAGCATGGCTTCACGGGCCCGCATCCAATTGCGGTTGCCCTTGACGGTGTTGATCTCACCGTTGTGCGCGACCAGACGGTACGGATGTGCCAGCGGCCACGAGGGAAAAGTGTTGGTGGAGAAGCGCGAATGCACGAGCGCGATCTCGGACGTGACCCGCTCATCGGTGAGGTCGGGGAAGAAGGTCTTGACCTGGCCGGTGGTGAGCATGCCCTTGTAGATCAGCGTGCGCGACGACAGCGACGGGAAGTACACCGCCACCTCATGCTCCACCCTTTTCCGCAGGGCGAAGACCATGCGCTCAAGTTCGAGGCCGGTGGCCACTGCACCAACACCCTGCACGAAGAGCATGGCAAAGGCGGGCATGACGGAGAGGGCGGTGCTGCCCAGGCCCTGGGGGTTGACCGGGAGTTCGCGCCAGCCCAGCAGCTCAAGGCGTTCCTCGCGGGCGATGCCGGCGATGTGCTCGCGCACGGCTGCGTCTGCGGCCGGGTCGGTGGGGAGGAAGGCGATGCCGACCGCATACCGACCCCGGGCGGGAAGCTCGAAGGGCACTTCCGCGCGCAGGAACTCGTCGGGAATCTGGATCAGGATGCCGGCGCCATCACCGGACTCCGGCTCGCGACCCGCCGCGCCGCGGTGTTCAAGATTCTCCAGCGCGGTGATGGCCTTGACCACGATGTCATGTGTCGCCCGGCCCTTGAGTGTCGCCACCCAGGCCACGCCACACGCGTCATGTTCGGCCTTGCCGTCGTAGAGACCTTGCGGCTGGGGCTTGGCCTGCTGGAAATGCTGAAGACCCACGGAGCACACTCCCGTCGATACCTGCAATGAATGGAAAAGCAGGGACGACGTTGGCCCAGCGCCGAAATGCTAGCAGGTCACTTCCGGCGCAGTCGTCGGTAGACGGCAAAGGCGGCCAGGCCCACTATCACCGAGGTGAACTCGTTGAGGCGCAGGCCGAAGAAGCGGTGCGCCGTGTCGATGCGGAAGGACTCCACGACAAAGCGCAGTGCGCAGTACAGCGTCACATAGAGGGCGAAGAGCTGGCCCTTCTGCGGCGCCAGTCGGTCGCCGAAGCGGATGAGAATCCAGGCGATGATCACACAGCCCAGCAGTTCATAGAGGAAGGTGGGATGGAAGGTCGCGTACTGCCCGTAGCCGGCGGGGCGGTTCGCAGGGTCGATCTCCAGTCCCCAGGGCAGGGTGGTGGGGCGCCCGAAGAGTTCCTGGTTGAACCAGTTGCCGAGCCGACCGGCGGCCTGCGCCAGCACGATGCCGGGCGCCGCCGCATCGGCGAACTCGGCAACACTGAGGCCCATGCGCCGGCAGGCGTACCAGGCAGCAAGGAAACCGAGGGCGATGGCGCCCCAGATGCCCAGGCCACCGCGCCAGATGCTGAGCGCTGCCACGATGCCGCGCCCCTGGTCACCGAAGTAGGTCTGCCAGTCGGTCGCCAGATGATAGAGCCGGCCACCGATGATGCCAGCAGGCACCGCCCACATGGCCACGTCCATGACGTCCTCAGCACGGTGGCCGCGCGCGACCCAGCGTTTGGTGGTGAGCCAGACCGCAAGCACGATGCCCGTGATGATGGCGAGCGCGTATCCACGAATGGGGATGGGGCCCAGATGCCACACGCCCTGCGATGGGCTGGGAATGCTCGCCAACAGCGCAGCCATCACTTGCCGTTCTTCGTGATGTAGTCCGTGAGTGTCGCCGGGCTGGCCAGTGCTGCGGTGGGAACGACCTTGCCGTCCAACCAAAGGGTGGGTGTGCCCTGGATGCCCTTGTCGCGGAAGTACTGGTTCAGGTTGTCGGCCCAGCCCAGATAGGTGCCGTCGTTGTAGCAACTCTGGAACTTCGCCAGCTTGTCACCGGAGAGTCCGGCGGTGGCACCGAGCTTGCGCAGCAGGTCATCGGTGAAGCCATCACCCTCCGTCTTGGCCTGATTGGCGTAGATGAGGGTGTGATAGGCCTCGCCGACGCCCTGGTCGATGGCGCAGCCGAAAGCGTTGAGCGCACGGCGCGAGGCGTGGTTGCTCTGGGGGAAATTGTCATCGAGGAAGGTGGCCATCTGGTAGACGACATTGACCTTGCCACTGGTCGCCAGCTGCTTCACCGTCGAGCCGAAGGCCTTCTCGAAGATGTCGCAGAAGGGGCACTGCGGGTCTTCCCAGATGGTGAGCGTCGACTTGGCCGCATTCACCGGGACGATGGGCCAGCCGTAGCTTCCGGCAATGGTGCCGGTCGGCTGCTTGGCAGCAGCGTCAGCATGGGGCTTGGCCGACTGCGCGCCCAGGTATCCGGCTACCACGATGCCGAGGGCGACCACGACCACGCCGATGCCGCCGAGCATCTTGATGCGCCGGTCGCGTGCGCGGGCCGAGGAGGCCTCCGCCTTGACTGCCGCTGCCTGGGCGCGACGTTCCGCGCTTTGATCCTTCGCCATCTACTGCCTCCGGGAGTCGTCCGCCAATGCTAGAGGCGGTCAGCGCTGGCGTACGCCAGCGGCCAGTGTGCTTGCGAGATCTTCAACGGCCATGAGTGCGGCTGCATGGTCCGGCGCATCCATTACGGCACGGACGAAGGCCGAGCCCACGATGACGCCGTCGGCGAAGCGAGCGATGTCGGCAGCCTGCCGCGGAGTGGAGACGCCGAGCCCGACAGCGAGGGGACGTGACGTGACCTCACGGGTGCGGCGGACCAGGGTCTCGGCCGCGCTGGACAGTGCGCTGCGTTCACCCGTGACGCCCATCAGCGAGGCCGCGTAGACGAAACCCGTGGTCTCGTCAGCAACGATCTTCAGCCTTTCGGAAGTGGACGACGGAGCCACCAGGAACACGCGCGCCAGGTCGTGGGTATCGGTGGCAGCGTTCCAGGGGCCGGCTTCCTCGGGCGTGAGATCGGCTGTGATAACTCCCACTCCCCCGGCAGCGGCCAGATCACGCGCGAAGCGCTCCACACCGTAATGCTCGATGGGATTCCAGTACGACATGAGCAGCGTGGGGGCACCCGTCCCGGCCACTTCCGCCACCACCTGCATGACGTCAGCAGTGTGAGTTCCGTTCACCAGCGCTGCCTCCACGGCCCGTTGGATGACCGGGCCGTCCATCAGCGGATCGGTGTAGGGCAGCCCCACCTCCACAACGTCGACGCCTCCGCGCACCATGGCGGTGATGTACGCGATGGACGACTCCACGGTGGGGAAACCAGCCGGGAAGTAGCCGATGAGTGCCGCACGCCCCTCGCCACGGGCGGTGGCGAAAGCGTCATCGAGTCGGGCGTTCATCAGGCCTCCGCCAGTCCGAACCAACGTGCGGCGGTGACCACATCCTTGTCACCCCGGCCGGACAGGTTCACGATGATCGAGGCCGCAGGTCCCAGGGTGTGACCCAGGCGCAGTGCGCCGGCCAGCGCGTGCGCACTCTCGATGGCGGGGATTATGCCCTCGGTGCGACAGAGCAGGGCAAAGGCATCCATGGCCTTGTCGTCATTGACCGGCTCATAGCGGGCACGGCCGATGTCCTTGAGATAGGCGTGCTCGGGGCCGACACTGGGGTAGTCGAGGCCAGCGCTCACCGAGTAGGACTCAATGGTTTGGCCGTCAGCATCCTGCAGCAGATAGGAGCGGGCGCCATGCAAGACGCCCGGTTCGCCGCCGGTGAGGCAAGCCGAATGTTCGCCGGTCTCGATGCCCTTGCCACCGCCTTCGAAGCCCCACAGTTGCACATCGTCATCAAGGAAGGCGTGGAAGATGCCGATGGCGTTGCTCCCGCCGCCCACGCAAGCCGCGATGGCCGTTGGCAGGTGCCCGGTGGCTTCCAGGAACTGCTCACGTGCCTCGATCCCGATGATGCGATGGAAATCGCGCACCATCTCCGGGAAGGGATGCGCACCCGCCACCGTGCCCAGCAGGTAGTGCGTGCTGTCGACGTTGGTGACCCAATCGCGCATGGCCTCGTTGATCGCGTCCTTGAGGGTGCGGGAGCCCGAGGTGACGGCGACGACCTCAGCCCCCAGCAAGCGCATGCGTGCCACATTGAGTGCCTGGCGCTGGGTGTCCACTTCGCCCATGTAGACGACGCATTCCAGTCCCATCAGGGCAGCAGCCGTGGCCGTGGCAACACCGTGCTGTCCCGCGCCGGTCTCGGCGATGACGCGACGCTTGCCCATGCGCTTGGTGAGCAGCGCCTGGCCCAGGACGTTGTTGATCTTGTGCGAACCCGTGTGGTTGAGGTCCTCACGCTTGAGGAAGATGCGCGCCCCACCGGCGTGCTGGGAGAAACGCCGGGCCTCGGTGAGCGGCGAGGGCCTTCCCGAGTAGGTCCGGTGGAGGTGCGCGAGCTCATTGATGAATTCAGGATCGACCTTGGCCTTGCGGTAGGCCTCGTCGAGTTCGTCAAGGGCTCGCATGAGCGCCTCGGGAACGAACCTGCCTCCGTACTGCCCGAAGTGGCCGCGGCTGTCCGGTAACTGCTCCATGCGGTGGCCTATCGCTCGTGCCGGATGGCGGGATGCGCACCAGCCGTGACCAGCTGATGCACGGATTCACGGGGGTCGCGACCGGTGACCAACGACTCGCCGACGAGCACGGCGTCGGCTCCGGCCTTGGCGTACTGCAGCAGATCCTCGGGCCCGCGAACACCAGACTCCGCCACCTTCGCGATGTGCGAGGGGATGAAGGGCGCAACCTGCGAGAACTGGCCGCGATGCACCTCCAGGGTCCGGAGGTCCCGGGCATTGATACCGATGATGCGAGCACCTGCGGCGACTGCGCGCTCCACCTCCTGCTGGTCATGCACTTCCACCAGCACCGACAGGCCGATGGACTGGGCCCGTTCATGCAGGCATTCCAACGCATCCTGGTTGAGTGCAGCCACTATGAGCAGCACCAGATCGGCACCATGGGCACGCGCCTCCCACAGTTGGTACGAGGACACGATGAAGTCCTTGCGCAGGACGGGAATGTCCACCGCAGCGCGGACCGCGGCCAGATCAGCGAGCGACCCGCCGAAGCGTCGCTGCTCGGTCAGCACGGAGATGACATGCGCGCCGCCCGCTTCGTACTGGGCGGCCAGGGCTGCCGGGTCGGTGATCTCCGCCAGCACGCCCTTGCTCGGTGATCTGCGCTTCACCTCGGCGATGACAGCGATGTCCTCACCGCGGAGCACGGGAAGCACCGGAAGCGCAGGGCGCTGCTTGGCGGCGCGTGCCTTGAGTTCATCAAGCGACACTTGCGCCTGGCGCAGGGCGAGATCCTCGCGGACTCCGACGATGATGTCGTCCAGAACGGTCACGGCGTCTCCCCTCTGCAGGAAAGACTAGACGTTGATCACGGGTGCTCCCGACGCGGGCGCGCGTCCCCATTCACGTGGCAGGTACACCGTGAAACTGGCGCCACCCTCAGGCGCCGAACCCGCCTGCGCCCTGCCCCCCAGCCGCTGCGCCAGTCGGCCCACCAGAGCCAGGCCCACGCCTGTGCCCACCGGACGGATGCCGATGTAGCGGTCGTGCAATGCCGACGGCTCGAAGGCGACCGACATATCGTCCTGGGAGAGGCCGGGACCGCCGTCGCGAACCTGCAACTCCACGCCACCGGGGACCTCGTGCAGTGCCAGCACCAGTGGTTGTCCGGCGGGCGTGACGCGGAGCGCGTTCTCGCACAGGTTGTCGATGATCTGGCGCACTCGCACCGCGTCAGTGGTGATGCGCGCAGGTGACTCCGGCAGTTCAAGGCTGAACTCCAATTGCTCGCGATCGCAGCGATCACGCCACACCTGGCCGGCGCCCACCACCAGTTCGCGCAGGTCCACATCCTGTGGATCCAGCCGCAATTCCACAGCGCCGGCACGCGAGAGGTCCAGCAGGTCATGGACCAGTCGTTGCAGGCGAAGCGATTCATCGAGCATGACTGCGCCTGTGGCCTCGACGTCGTCACCACCGATGACACCATCCGCCAGCGCCTCGGCGTAGCCTGCGATGGCGGTGAGTGGGGTGCGCAGTTCGTGCGACACCGAGAGCAGGAACTGTCGCTGTCGGTCCTCGCTGTTTGCCAAGGCGTCCGACAGCTCGTTCATGGATCGGGAGAGGTCGGCGATCTCTGCCACCCCTCCCTCGACCAGGCGCACGTTCCGCGATCCGTCCGCCATGCGTTCGGCAGCGATGACCGCGTCGCGGATGGGCCGAGTTTCACGGCGGGTGTAGAAGACCACCACGGCCATAGCCAGCATGAGCACCAGCAGCGAGCCGTAACCCATCTTGATGAGGAGCAGGCGCGTGGGTACATCGGCCACCGATTCCGGCTCCGTCAGGTACAGCGAATAGCCGCCGTCAAGCCCACGGAACTCGTAGAACACGGCCGTGCCGTTGGCGTCCAGGCGTACGTCACTGATGCTCTTGTGGTGCAGTACGGGGGAACGGTCGCTGCTCTCCATGGGAGCGGTGACCTCGGCCACTGGGGATACCAGCACCGCCGTCACATGGTGGTCCCGCAGGATCTCCAGGATCTGCTCGGGAATGCTGGCGTTGGCCGCATCCAGCGGCCCCGGGCTGTCCAGGAATCGGGCCAGGGAATCGGCTTGGTTGGACAGCGCCAGCCGCGTCAGCTCGGTCGAGGAGCCGCGCACGGAGGGATAGGCGAAGGCAATGGTGGAGGCGGTGGCGATGAACAGCGCCACACCCACGATGAAGGCAATGCGCGTGGAGAGAGGCCGGCCCCTCTTCGCAAGCATGCGTTCACCAGTGGGGGCGGCACGGAACTGGCCGCCATCATTCATCGGCAGCGGCATCCTCGGCGTCGTCTGTCGGCGCCTCAGCGCCGTATCCGACGCCACGGACGGTGCGAATGGGGCTGGCGTCACCCAACTTGGAACGCACCTGGGCCACATGGACATCGACCGTGCGCGTGGTCACGACCGCGGCATAACCCCAGACGTCAGCGAGCAGTTGCTCTCGGGAGATGATGCGGCCCGGTCGCGACATGAGATGCGCGAGCAGGTCGAATTCGGTGGCTGTGAAGACCACCTCCTGGCCCTTCACCATGACGCGACGGGCTGCCTTGTCGAGCGTCACCTCGCCCATGGTGATGGTCTCCGAATCGCCCTGGGCAGCCCGGTCGTTGCGACGCACCGCGGCCCGCACGCGGGCCACCACCTCGCGAGGGCTGAAGGGCTTGGTGATGTAGTCGTCCCCGCCCAGCTCCAATCCCAGCACCCGGTCGACTTCATCATCGCGGGCCGTGCAGAAGAGGACGGGAATCCATACGCCCTCAGCGCGCAGCGTGCGGCAGACCTCGATGCCATCGGGGCCGGGAATGCCGACGTCGAGCAGGATGGCACTCGGATGCAGGGTGCGAGCGGCACGCAGGGCGCCCTCGCCGGTGGTTTCGACGTGCACGCCGAAGCCCGCCTTGGTCAGGTACAACTTGTGCAGGTCGGCGATGTGGCGTTCGTCCTCTACGACGAGGATCAATCCGTGTGCAGTACTCACGGCGCTAGCGTCGCATATTCCTTACAAAAGTCCGATGCAGGAGGGGTTCGGGCATTGTCAGCCCGCCGAGCGCTCCGGTCGGGTCTGGCCGAACCCGAGCATCTGCAGCACCTTGCCCAGGATGCCGCCCAGTACGGCCAGGGCCACTGCCGCCCAGAACACGATCCAGTTGAGCAGGAGCACGCCGATACCCCCGATGACGAAGGCGGCCATGATCACGCCGACTGCCGTCCAGGCAGCAACGGTGTTGCCGTGGTGAACTTCCGCCATCGCTTGCCTCCTGGGGCCGGCGCGGTACCCGCGCATGGCCGAAGTGTTCCACAGGTGTGCGCGCTGGCCGTCATGCGACGCCCCCTTCAGCCGGCCAAGTGCTCCATCGAGTCGGCCACCGCGACCGCGCGCAGCACCGCCCGGGCCTTGTTCTCGCATTCCCGGCACTCGCTCTCCGGCACGGAATCGGCCACGATCCCCGCGCCCGCCTGCACGTAGGCAACCCCCTCACGCATCATGGTGGTGCGAATGGCGATGGCGGTATCCATGTTGCCGGCGAAGTCGAAGTAACCGATACAGCCGCCGTAGGCACCGCGCCGCACCGGCTCCAGGGCTTCGATGATCTCCATGGCCCGCGGCTTGGGGGCGCCCGAGAGGGTGCCGGCTGGGAAAGTCGCTGCTAGCAGGTCGTAGGCGGTGCGGTCCCGGCGCAGGTGCCCGACCACGGTCGAGACGATGTGCATCACGTGCGAGTAGCGCTCGATGGTCATGAAGTCGACCACCTCCACCGAACCGGCCTCACACACCCGTCCCAGGTCGTTGCGACCCAGGTCGACGAGCATGAGGTGCTCCGCTCGCTCCTTGGGATCGTGCAACAGCTCCTTGGCCAGCAGGATGTCATCCTCCGTGCTGGCGCCGCGTGGACGGGTGCCGGCAATGGGGTGCAGCAGCGCTCGACCGTCGGTGAGTTTCACCAGCGCCTCGGGGCTGGAGCCCACGATGTCGAAGGCCACATCATGGGACATGCCCTGCCCTGTGCCCTCCGCATGAGGGAAGCGCAGCAAGTACATGTAGGGACTGGGATTCGCCACGCGCAGTGCCCTGTACACATCGAGCGCTGAGGCATGCGTCTGCACCTCGAAGCGCTGCGAGAGCACGATCTGGAAGGCGTCCCCGGCACGAATGTGTTCCTTGCAGGTCTCCACATCGGCAAGGAACTTGGCGCGCGGGGTGCGCGAGTGCACGACGGGTTCGGCGTCGACATCCCAGACGGCGGTGGAAGATGCCAGTGGCGCCGCCAGATCGGCGGCCATGGCGTCGAGCCGTTGCACGGCATCCGCCCAGGCCTCGTCGACGCGTTCGTCGCTGTCGTCCCAGTTGATGGCATTGGCGATGAGCAGCACGGTGCCATCGGCGTGATCGAGGACGGCAATGTCTGTGGCGAAGAGCATCGCCAGTTCGGGTACCTGCGTGTCGTCCAGGCTGTGGTCACCGATGCGCTCCCAGTTGCGGACGGCGTCATAGGCGATGAGCCCCACCAGACCGCCGGTGAAGGGCGGCAGCCCCTCCATGGCTTCGGTGTGCAGCAGGCGCAGGGTCTCCCGCAGTGCGGGCAGTGCCGGCCCCGAGGTGGGGAGGCCGCTGGGCACTTCGCCTATCCAGCGGGCCTCACCGTCGACCGAGGTGAGCATGGCGCGCGAGCGCACGCCCACGAAGGAGTAACGGGACCACATGCGGCCGTGCTCCGCCGATTCCAACAGGAAGGTGCCGGCCTGTTCCCGGGCCAGCTTGCGGTAGAGGCCGATGGGCGTCTCGGTGTCCGCAAGCAGTCGACGCACTACGGGAATGACCCGCTTGCCCGGTGCCAGTGCACGGAACTCCTGGAGTGCCGGGCTGGTGTCGCCGAGGCGCGGGCTAGTCATGCTCAGCCGCCAGCAGCAGGTCGCTCTCGAAGCAGCTGCGCGTGCCGAGGTGGCAGGCAGCACCGCTCTGATCGACTATGTAGAGCACCGTGTCGGCGTCGCAGTCGACGCGGACCTCGTGCACAAACTGGGTGGAGCCGGAGGTCTCACCCTTGATCCACTGCTGCTGGCGACTGCGACTGTAGTAGGTGCCACGGCGCGTATTCAGGGTGTGGCGCAGGGCTTCGGCATCGGCCCAGGCCAGCATCAGCACCACGCCCGATGCACGGTCCTGCACGACGACGGGTACGAGACCGGCCTGGTTGAAGCGGACGCGCGCGGTGATCTCGTCGATCTGCATGGGCCTAGTCTGCCGTAGCCATGATGCGCACCGGATATCCCGCATCCAGCAGTGCCTGCTTCACCGCAGAGACGCGCAAGGTGCCGAAGTGGAAGACGCTGGCGGCCAGCACCGCATCCGCACCTGCGGCAACAGCTGGTGCAAAATGCTGCAGTGCCCCCGCTCCCCCACTGGCGATGATGGGAACGTGCACCTGCTGGCGCACCAGGGCGATGAGCTCGGTGTCGTAGCCGTTGGCGGTGCCGTCGGCATCCATCGAGTTGAGCAGGATCTCGCCGGCGCCCAGCTCGGCAGCGCGCACCGACCACTCGACCGCATCGATGCCGGTACCGGTGCGACCGCCATGGGTCGTGACCTCGAAACCCGATGGCGTGTTGGCTGCCCGTCGGGCGTCCACCGAGAGCACGATGCACTGCGCCCCGAAACGATCCGCGCCCTCGGCCAACAATTCGGGATGCGCGATGGCGGCAGTGTTCACGCTCACCTTGTCGGCCCCGCAGCGCAGCAGGGTGTTGATGTCGTCGATGGTGCGCACGCCACCACCCACCGTGAGTGGGATGAACACCTGCTCCGCGGTACGGCGCACCACGTCGTACATGGTCGAGCGATCGCTGCTGCTGGCGGTGATGTCGAGGAAGACCAACTCATCGATGCTCTGCCGGTCGTAGGCCGCGGCCAGTTCGACGGGGTCACCGGCGTCGCGCAGGTTCACGAAGTTCACACCCTTGACCACCCGACCGGCATCGACGTCGAGGCAGGCGATGACGCGGACCGCGAGCGTCATGGTGCCACCGATCCGTCGGCGGCCTGGCGCATGGCGGCCAAGGCGTCCTGCAGGGTGAAGGCACCGGCGTACAGGGCCTTGCCCACGATGGCTCCCTCGACGCCGATCGGCACCAGCGCGGCAAGCGAGCGGAGGTCGTCGAGCGAGGAGACACCACCGGATGCCACCACGGGCTGGTCGGTCCTGGCGCAGAGTTCGCGCAGTAGCTGGAGATTGGGACCGGTCAGCGTGCCATCCTTGGTGACGTCGGTGATGACATACCGAGCGCAGCCGTCGCGCTCAAGGCGTTCGACCACCTCCCAGAGGTCGCCGCCCTCCTGCGTCCACCCGCGTGCCGCCAGTGTGGTGCCGCGTACGTCGAGACCGATGGCGATGCGATCCCCGAACTCCCCGATGATGCGCGAGCACCACTCCGGATGCTCGAGCGCGGCAGTGCCGATGTTCACGCGACGGCAGCCGGTGGCCAGCGCCGCGCGCAACGACTCGTCGTCTCGGATGCCGCCGCTCATCTCCACCTTCACATCGAGACGGCCCACCACCTCGGCCAGCAACTGCTCATTGGTGCCACGGCCGAAGGCGCGGTCGAGATCGACCAAGTGGATCCACTCCGCCCCTGCTTCCTGCCAGGCCAGTGCCGCGGTGAGCGGATCGCCGTAGGTGGTCTCGCTGCCCGCCGCGCCCTGGACCAGGCGCACGGCCTGGCCATGGGCAACGTCGACGGCAGGGAGCAGTTCCAGGTAGGTCATGACTTCCTCACACTTGCCACCCAGTTGGCGAGCAGGCGCGCGCCGGCGTCTCCGCTTTTCTCGGGATGGAATTGGGTTGCGGACAGGGGACCGTTCTCCACGGCGGCAAGGAAGGGCGAGCCGTATTCGCACCAACTCACGAGTGGTGGCGCCAGTCGTTGGGCCTGCTGCTCGAACTGCCAGCTGCGCACGCCGAAGGAGTGCACGAAGTAGAAGCGCTCGCCCTCGACGCCCTCGAACAGCACACTGCCGGTCGCCGGTGTGACCGTGTTCCAGCCCATATGCGGCAGCACCGGTGCCTGCAGAGCGTCCACCACGCCCGGCCATTGCGCCAGGCCCGGCGTGTTCACGCCGTGCTCGACGCCGCGCGTGAACATGACCTGCATCCCGACACAGATGCCGAGCACCGGGCGTCCACCAGCCAGCCGGCGATCGATGATGCGCTCGCCATGGACGGCAAGCAAGCCCTTCATGCAGGCAGCGAAGGCACCGACACCGGGCACCACCAGCCCATCTGCTTCCAGCGCGATGCGCTCGTGTGGAGTGACGATGACGTTGGCTCCAGTGCGTACCAGTGCGCGCTCCACGGAGCGGAGGTTGCCGGAGCCGTAATCGAGAACTGCGATGGTGGTCATGCGTCGCCGAGCACACCCTTGGTGGACGGCACGCCCACCGTGCGGGCGTCGTAGGCGCAGGCGTCGCGTAGAGCGCGGGCGACCGCCTTGAACTGGGCCTCCACGATGTGATGCGAGTTGCGCCCGCTCACCACCCTCACGTGCAGGCAGATCTGCGCGGCATTGGCGATGGACTCCCAGATGTGCTGGGTCATGGTGGTGTCGTAGCTGCCGATGAGTTCGACGACCGGCGGCTCCTCGTGCACCAGATAGGGCCGGCCGGATACGTCCACGGCCACCTGCACCAGTGCCTCGTCAAGTGGCACCAGCGCGTTGGCGAAGCGACGGATGCCGGCCTTGTCGCCCAGTGCCTGGCGGAGCGCCTGCCCGATGGCGATGGCGGTGTCCTCGATGGTGTGATGGGAGTCGATGTGGAGATCACCCTTGGTGCGCACCGTGAGATCGAATCCGCCGTGCTTGCCCAACTGCTCGAGCATGTGGTCGTAGAAGCCGATGCCGGTGTCGATGCTGCACACCCCGGTGCCGTCGACGTCGAGTTCGACGTAGACCGCGCTTTCCTTGGTGGTGCGTTCCACCTTGCCGATACGGGTCATCGCCATCCCACCTTCGCCAGTGCTGCCTTGAATACTTCGATCTCCGCTTGCGTGCCGATGCTGACGCGCAGGAAGCCCTCGGGTCCCACCTCACGCACCAGCACGCCCTCATCGACAAGGGCCTGCCACTGCGCATGGCGATCGGCGAACTTGCCGAACATGACGAAGTTGGCATCGGAGGACGTGGTCTCGTAGCCCTGGGCATCAAACCAGGTCACGAGTGCGTCCCGCTCCTCGCGAATGAGCTTCACCTGCGTCTTGAGCTCGGTGGCGTGCTGGAGGGCCGCCAGCGCCACCGCCTGCGTGAGCGAGGACAGGTGGTAGGGCAGCCGCACGATACGCAGCGCATCGACGACCCCAGCATGCGCGGTGAGATAGCCGACCCGTGCACCAGCGAAGCCGAAGGCCTTGCTCATGGTGCGGGTGACGATGAGCCGGGGATTGTCCTGCACCAGGCTGACGGCGGACGGCACCCCGGGACGACGGAACTCGGCGTAGGCCTCGTCCACCACCACCATGCCCGTGGTCGCCTGCAGGAGCGCTTCCACGACCGCCAGATCCAGGGCGGTGCCGGTGGGGTTGTTGGGTGAGGCCAGGAAGGTGACGTCGGGGTTCAATGCCGAAACCTCACGGCTTGCACGCTCGGCGTTGATGGTGAAGTCGGCGTCGCGCTCCATGGTGACGAACTCGGTGAAGGTGTTGCGCGCGTACTCCTGATACATGGAGTAGGTGGGCACGAAAGTGAGGGCACGCCGACCGGGGCCGCCGAAGGCCTGCAGCACATGCATCATGACCTCATTGGAACCGTTGCCCACCCAGATCGCGTCGGCGTGGATGGTCGGGACTCCGGCTTCGCGCGAGAGGTAGAGGCCGAGCGCCTCGCGCAGCTTGGTGGCCTCGCGATCGGGATACCGGTTCAGGGTCTTGGCCACATCGACAACCGCGGTTCCGAGGTCCTCGATGAAGTCACGCGGTGGCTGGAAGGGGTTCTCGTTGGTGTTGAGGCGCACCGGCACGTCGATCTGGGGCGCGCCGTAGGGATGCAGTCCGCGCAACTCCTCGCGGATCGGGAGCTGCGTCATGACAAGCGCACCGATACCGCTGCGGCATGACCGGGCAGGTCCTCTGCGGTGGCCAGGGTGACCACATGCTCCGCGACTTCCTTGAGCGCGACCTCGGTGTAATCGATGAAGTGCACTCCCTTGAGGAAGGTCTGCACCGACAGTCCGGAACTGTGGCAGGCACAGCCACCGGTGGGCAGCACGTGATTGGAACCGGCGATGTAGTCGCCGAGACTCACCGGCGACCAGTCTCCGATGAAGACGGCGCCCGCGTTGCGGATCCGGGTTGCGACCTGGCGTGCGTGCTCGGTGTGGATCTCCAGGTGCTCCGCGGCGTAGGCATTGACCACGTCGATACCCTGCGTCAGGTCGCGTACAAGCACGATGCCGCTCTGCGGTCCGCTCAGCGCCTCTTCGATGCGTCCGCGATGCTTGGTGGCAGCGACCTGCACGGACAGTTGGGACTCCACGTCGCGAGCGAGGGTCTCCGAGGTGGTGACGAGCAGGGAGGCGGCGATGACGTCGTGCTCAGCCTGACTGATGAGGTCGGCCGCCACGAAGGACGCGTTGGCGGTGTCGTCAGCGAGGATGGCGATCTCGGTGGGTCCGGCTTCCGAGTCGATGCCGATGCGCCCTTTGAGCATGCGCTTGGCTGCCGTTACGTACACGTTGCCGGGGCCCGTGACCATGTGCACGGGCTCGCAGCGGCTGCCGTCGGGCAGGGCCACGCCGTAGGCCAGCATGGCCACGGCCTGGGCACCACCTACGGCGTAGACCTCATGCACGCCGAGCAGTGCACAGGCGGCGAGGATGGTGGGGTGCGGCAGGCCGCCGAAATCCTTCTGCGGCGGTGAGGCCACCGCGAAGGAGGTCACACCGGCCACCAGCGCGGGTACCACGTTCATGACGACCGAACTGGGGTACACGGCGCGGCCACCGGGCACGTACAGCCCCACCCGGTCAACGGGGATGAATCGCTCGGTGACGGTTCCGCCCTGCGCGACTTCGGTGACGATGTCGGTGCGGCGCTGGTCCTCGTGCACCATGCGGACGCGGCGGATGGCCTCCTCCAAGCCCTCCCTGACACGCGGGTCCAGGTCCAGGAGTGCGTGCTGCAACATGGTCTCGGGGACGCGCAGGTGTGCCGGACGTACACCGTCGAACTTTTCGCAGGCGTCGAGCACGGCCGCGTAGCCCCGCGCTGCGATGTCGTCGATGGTCGGCTTAACCAGCGCGATGGCATGGTCCACGTCCAGGGCGGCCCGGGGCATGAGGGATCGCGGATCGACGTCCGATTGCCTGAGATCCAGCACGCGCAGCATGGGGCAAGTGTAATTGCCGCCATTTCAGGCGGGTTTCGGCAGCCCCCTGCCGAGAACTAGGGTCGTCGCATGGCTGGTGGCACCCCTGCGGTGGTCGCACTGCAGGCTGCGGGCATTGCCTTCACTGAGCACCGGTACGACCATGACCCGGCCGCGCCGTCGTACGGCCTCGAAGCGGCAATGGCACTCGGACTCCCCGCGGAGCAGGTGTTCAAGACCCTGCTATGCGGCATCGACGGCCGCGCGCACGTGGCCATCGTGCCGGTCACGACCCAGCTCGACCTCAAAGCCGCCGCGGCAGCCGTGGGCGGAAAGCGAGCGGAGATGATGCCGGTGGATTCAGCGGAACGCATGACCGGCTACATAGCCGGCGGCATCTCCCCCTTCGGCCAGAGGAGGCTGCTGCCGACACTGATCGACGAGACCTGCGAGCTCTTCGACACCATCTACGTGAGCGGGGGACGCCGCGGCTTCGACATAGGCCTGGCGCCCGCTGATCTCATCCGAGTGCTCAGCGCAACTGTCACCGACCTCACCCGCTGACGCAGAACCGCCGACGGCTCCTTTGTGGGGCCTTCGCGCCAGCTGAAGGCCCCACAAAGGAGCCGTCGGCGGTTCGTCAGGCCAGGGCGGAGGGGCCGAGCAGGGCCTTGAGATCGCCGTAGAGCGCGGTGGAGGTGGTGACACGCAGACGGTCATCGATGCGAAGCAGCGTTTCACGGCCGCCATCAAGCAGGCGAAGGCGCACTTCAGTGGTGCCGGGATGATTCCGCAGCACCTCCTTGAGCGGATCAATGACCGCCGGCACACACCTGGCAATGGCCATGCTGATGACCAGCGGCCCGCTGCGCGGCTCCGTGAGATCCGGCATGGTGACCTCCATGGCCACCAGCCGCGCGGCGTCCTCGTCGCTCTTCTCCAGGCGCCCCTTGATGAAGACGACGTTGTCCTCGGAGATCATGGACGCCACGCTCTGGTAGGTCTGCGGCCAGATCATGACCTCGACCCCGCCCTCCAGGTCCTCGACCGTGGCGATGGCCCAGGCATTGCCCTGCTTGGTGACCTTGCGCTGCAGGCCGGTGATGAGACCGGCAATGGTGACGACCTGGCCGTCGCTGTAGTCGTCGCCGCTCAGTGCGGCAATGGAGGCGTCGGCGCCGGCCTGCAGGATGTGCTCCACGCCGAACAGCGGGTGATCACTGACGTACAGCCCCAGCATCTCTCGCTCGAAAGCCAGCAACTGCGATTTCTCCCACTCTTCGTCGCCGATGCTGAGGGTGAGACCGGCACCATCCTCGCCGTCACCTTCGCCAACGCCGCCGAAGAGGTCGAACTGGCCCACGGCCTCCGCGCGCTTGATCTCGAGCACCGAATCCACGGCCTCGGCATGGATGTAGACAAGTGACTTGCGCGCGTGTCCCAGCGAATCAAAGGAACCGGCCTTGATCAGCGACTCCAGCGTGCGCTTGTTGCAGACGGAGGCATCGACCTTGGCCAGGAAATCGATGAATGAGGTGTAGCGGCCCTTGCCGCGGCGGGTGGCGATGATGGAATCGACGACGTTGGCGCCGACGTTGCGAATCGCCGTGAGGCCGAAGCGGATGTCGTTGCCGACGGGTGCGAAGTCAGGCTCGGATTCGTTGACGTCGGGTGGCAGCACTTGGATTCCCATGCGGCGGCACTCGTGGAGGTAGCCGGCCAGCTTGTCCTTGTCGTCCTTAACCGAAGTGAGCAGCGCTGCCATGTACTCCGGCGCGTAGTTGGCCTTGAGGTAGGCAGTCCAGTAGGAGACCAGCCCGTAACCGGCAGTGTGCGCCTTGTTGAAGGCGTAGTCGGAGAAGGGCACCAGGATGTCCCACAGCGTCTTGATGGCATCCTCGGAGTAGCCATGCTGCTTCATGCCCGCGGAGAAGGGCACATACTCCTTGTCGAGGATCTCCTTCTTCTTCTTGCCCATGGCTCGGCGCAGCAGATCGGCCTTGCCCAGCGAGTAGCCGGCCACCTTCTGCGCGATGGCCTGCACCTGCTCCTGGTAGACGATGAGCCCGTAGGTCTCATCGAGGATCGAGGAGAGCGGCTCGGCCAATTCGGGGTGGATGGGCACCACCGGCTTGCGCTTGTTCTTGCGATCCGCGTAGTCGTTGTGGGCATTGGCGCCCATGGGCCCGGGGCGGTATAGGGCCAGGACGGCGGAGATGTCCTCGAAGGAGTTGGGCGCCATGGAGCGCAGCAGCCCACGCATGGGGCCGCCGTCGAGCTGGAACACGCCGAGCGTGTCGCCACGCGCCAGCAGTTCGTAGGTGGCCACATCGTCGAGCGGCAGCTTCTCGAGGATGACTTCCTCACCGCTGCGGTTGGCCTTGATATGACGCACGCAGTCGTCCAGCACCGTGAGGTTGCGCAGGCCCAGGAAGTCCATCTTGAGCAGCCCCAGCGACTCGCAGGCGCCCATGTCGAGCTGGGTGATGATGGCGCCGTCCTGCTCGCGCCGCATGATGGGGATGACGTCGAGCAAGGGCTCAGCCGAGAGGATGACACCAGCGGCATGGACACCCCAGCCCCTACGCAGCCCCTCAAGTCCGCGTGCAGTGTCGACCACCTTGCGTACCTCGGCATCGGCCTCGTACTGGGTGCGGAACTCGCCGGCCTCCTTGTAGCGCTCATGCGACTCGTCGAAGATGCCCGAGAGCGGAATGTCCTTGCCCATGACCGCAGGCGGCATCAACTTGGTGATGCGCTCCCCCATCTGGAAGGGCATGCCGAGCACTCGACCAGCGTCCTTGATGGCAGCCTTGGCCTTGATGGTGGTGAAGGTGACGATCTGCGCGACCCGCTCTTCGCCGTATTTCTCGGTGGCATAGCGGATCATCTCCGCGCGTCGACGCTCATCGAAGTCCATGTCGATATCGGGCATGGAGATGCGCTCGGGGTTGAGGAATCGTTCGAACAGCAGACCGAAGCGAATGGGATCGAGCTCGGTGATCCCCATGGCCCAGGCCACGAGCGAGCCGGCCGCGGAACCACGGCCCGGTCCCACGCGGATACCGACCTGCTTGGCGTGTCGCACCAGGTCCGCCACCACCAGGAAGTACCCCGGGAACCCCATCTGCCGAATGACGGCGAGCTCGTACGCGGCCTGGTCGAGATGGGCCTGCGGCACCGGATCCGGCGCAAAGCGCTCGATCAGGCCGCGCTCCACTTCCGCCACCAGAAAGCTGCCTTCGTCATAGCCCTCGGGCAATGGGAAGCGGGGCATGAGATCGCGTGGCTCACCGAATTCCACACTGCAGCGTTCGGCGATGAGCAGCGTGTTGTCGCAAGCCTCCGGGATCTCGGACCACAGGTGTCGCATCTCCGCCGCCGATTTCAGGTAGAAATCCCGGGCGTCGAACTTGAAGCGGTTGGGATCGCTGAGGTTCTTGCCGGTCTGCACGCAGAGCAGGGTTTCGTGCGTGTCCGCATCGGAGGCGTAGGTGTAGTGCAGATCGTTGGTGGCCACCAAGGGCAGTTGCAGGGTCTTGGCGATGCGCATGAGGTCGTCGCGAGTGCGCCGCTCGATGGCGATGCCGTGGTCCATGAGCTCGCAGAAGAAGTTGTCCTTGCCCAGGATCTCCTGGTAGTCGGCTGCCGCCGCCAGGGCCCGGTCATATTGCCCGGCCTGCAGCCAACGGTTGACCTCGCCCGACGGGCATCCCGTGGTGGCGATGATGCCGCGGCCGTAGCGGTCCAGCAATTCACGATCGAGTCGGGGGTACTTGCGATACTGCCCCTCGAGTGAGGCCAGACTGGAGAGCCGGAACAGGTTATGCAGGCCCTCCGTGGTCTCCGACCACAACGTCATGTGGGTGTAGTTGACCTTGCCCTTGCCGGCACCCTCGTCACCGACATCCTGTGCCACGTCACCGCCGAAGGAGAAGGGCGCGCGATCATGACGGGTGCCGATGGGCACGTAATAGGCCTCGAGGCCGATGATGGGTTTGACCCCGACAGCCCTGCCCGCCTTGAAGAACTCGTAGGTGCCGAAGAGATTGCCGTGGTCGGTCATGGCCAGTGCCGGCATTTCCATGCGCGCGGCCTCTTTGAAGAGGTCTTTCACGCGCGCGGCACCATCGAGCATCGAGTACTCGGTGTGGGTGTGCAGATGGACGAAGGAGTCCCCAGCCACCGAATCACCTCACCCTGTACGAAGCACCTTGGCCGGGGAAGCGGCCGATGGCGAGAATACCGCGCGGCACCGACAGCGAAGTCCGCCGTTCACCATTCGCGAATGCGCTCCAGGGCAGAGGCGAGGTCATGCGGATACGGGCTCTCGAAACTCACGCGAGCGCCACTGCCGGGATGCGCAAAGCCCAGTCTTCGCGCATGCAACCACTGCCGGGTGAGGCCCAGACGCTTGGTCAGCGTGGGATCGGCGCCGTAGGTGGCGTCACCCACGCAGGGGTGGCGAAGCGCGCTCATATGCACGCGAATCTGGTGCGTGCGCCCGGTTTCGAGATGGATCTCCAGCAGTGAGGCGTGCGGGAAGGCCTCGAGCAGTTCGTAGTGCGTGACACTCGGCTTGCCACCCTGCACCACAGCCCACTTGTAGTCATGCGAGGGATGGCGATCAATGGGTGCGTCGATGGTGCCGGTGGAGGGATCGGGATGCCCCTGCACCAGCGCGTGGTAGACCTTGTCGACCGTGCGCACCTTGAACTGCTGCTTGAGCGAGGAGTACGCGCGCTCACTCTTGGCCACCACCATGATGCCTGTGGTTCCGACATCCAGCCGATGCACGATGCCCTGGCGTTCGGCCGCGCCGCTGGTGGAGATGCGGTAGCCCAGGCCGGCCAGCCCGCCGATGACGGTAGGGCCGGTCCACCCCACGCTGGGATGTGCAGCCACCCCGACCGGCTTGTCCACGACCACCACGTCGTCGTCATCGAAGATCACGGTGAGGCCGGGAACCTCCTGGGCAATAAGGCGCAATGGCTCATTCGGCGCGGGAATGGTGACCTCCAGCAGCGAACCCGCAAGGACGCGTGTCGACTTGTCCGGCACCACATCGTCAAGCAGCACCTCACCGGCCGCCACCAGCTCGGCGGCCTTGGTGCGACTGAAGCCGAGCATGCGTGCGATGGCGGAATCAACGCGCTCGCCGTCGAGTCCCTCCGGCACGACCACGCTGCGCACGTCACCCATGTTCGCGTCGCCCGTCGGTGGGGAAGCCGAGGACGGAGGCCATGAACATGAGCGCGACGCTGACCACAATCGCACTGTCAGCGAGGTTGAAGACCGGGAAATGCGGAGTGGCGATGAAATCCACGACATGGCCCAGGCCCACCGAGGGCGGCCGAATGAGACGGTCCGTGAGATTGCCAGCGGCGCCGCCGAGCAGGCCGCCCAGCCCCGCCAGCCAGATACCGGTCGTCACCCTTGCCGCACGAACCAGGATGCCGACGATGACCAGCGAGGCCAACACGGTGAACACCCAGGTGGAGCCGGTGCCCATGCTGAAGGCCGCTCCCGGATTCCAGGTGAGCTGCAGCCACAGCAGATTGCCGACCAGGTGCAGGCTGTGGCCATCGGCCAAAGTCGTCAGTGCCCACTGCTTGGAGACATAGTCGAGCAACCAGACGAACATGCCGATTGACAGCACGGAAAGGCGGGAGCGCACTCCTGCAGCCTAGTCAGAAGCGCAGGGAGCGCGCAGTTACGCGCGATCCTCACGTTCTTTGCAGTTGATGCAGAGGGTCGCCGCGGGCCGCGCCTGCAGCCGGTACTTGCCGATGGGATTGCCGCAGGATTCACAACGCCCGTAACTCCCGTCATTGAGGCGACGCAAAGCGCGAGAGGTCTGGTCGACGAGATCGCGCAGATTGGCGTTGAGGCTCATCTCCTGCTCGCGTTCCAGGGTGTTGCTGCCGACGTCGGCGGTGTCGTCCCCCACGAAGTCCTCATTGCGCACCAACTCCGAGAAGGCGCCTTCAGCCTGCATCAGTTCCGCTTGCAGGCGCGCCAGCTCCGCCTCCAGCATGCTTCGCTGTTCCTTCAGCTCCTTGCTGGTCCAAGGCGTCTCGTCCTCGCGCACGTGGGGCTTGGGGCGGGCGATGGAGTTCGGCTGCTGCATGGCCTTGGGGATCTGAAGGGTGGGGCCCTCGGGGGCGATGGGCACGGGTGTGTGGCTGGGTTTCTCGATGTGACCGCGACGCACGGGCTTGGCCTCCGCCGTTTCGGCAACTGCCAGGGCAACCGCGACGGGAGCCGTCGTCTTCGCTGGCGCCGTCCGCTTGGCCACATCCGACTTGGCAGGTGCGGCCTTCTTGGCTGGTGCGGTCTTCTTGGCCGGTGCGGCCTTCTTCACAGGCGCGGTCTTCTTGGCCGGTGCGGCCTTCTTCACGGGCGCGGTCTTCTTGGCCGGTGCGGCCTTCTTCACGGGCGCGGCCTTCTTCACGGGCGCGGCCTTCTTCACGGGCGCGGCCTTCTTCACGGGCGCGGCCTTCTTCACGGGCGCGGCCTTCTTCACGGGCGCGG
>JAKAIC010000068.1 GCA_021814565.1 Actinomycetes bacterium
CGCAATCACCACAGTGAGACCGGCAGTGAGGACCGCGGAACCCGCAGTGCCGACGGCCATGGCTGCGGCTTCCCCGGGTTGGTTGCCGATGCGGAGTTCATGGCGGAAGCGGGCGAAGATGAAGAGGGCGTAGTCGATGCCTACTGCCAGACCCAGCATGAGGCCGAGGATGGGAGTGGTCGACTGCAGGTCGATGAAGCCCGACGCGATCATGGTGCCCATGGAGCCCAAGCCCACGCCGACCACCGCAGTCAGCAGATTCATGCCGGCTGCGGCCAGCGAGCCGTAGGTGATGAGCAGCACGATGACAGCGACCACGAGGCCCAACATCTCGCGCGGCCCGGCCACGCTGGGCACCCGGTTCTCCGAGGCCTGACCGGTGACGGCAACCTGCAATGAAGGGGTGCCGAAGGAGGCCACGGCATCAACCAGTGCGGTCTTCTGCGCGAGCGGAACCGCGTCACCGGAAACGGCATAGTGCACCGTGCTGATGGCGGCCCTGCGGTCGCGGGAAACGCTCGGTGCCGCGGGATCGAGCGGGTTGCTGGCGGCGATCACACCAGGCAGCTGTCCCAGGGCCGCAACCGCCTTGGTGATGGCGGCGGCATTGGCGGGATCCGTCACAGCACCGGTGGTCTCGAAGGTCACCTGAGCGGTCGCGCCGTTGGCACCCGCGCCGAAGCGCTGGCCCATGAGATCAAGCGCCACCGTCGACTCCTGACCGGGGATCGACATGGTGTTGCTAAGCGTGCCGCCCAGGGTCTTGGCCCCGACACCGGCGCCAACCAGCAGCAGGAGCCAGATGAGGGCGAATGCGATGCGCCTGCGGAATGCCACCGCACCCAACCGGTGGAGGAGCCGAGCCATGGGAATGCCTTTCGTCGAGAACGGCAGCATACCCACAAATCTGCAGTTGACTGCAAATCTGCAGTTTACTGTATGTTCACCTTGTGACCGAGGACTCCCTGCGCGAACGCTCCAAGGCCCGCCGCCGCGCCGCCATCGAAGACGCGGCGCTGCAGCTCTTCACCGAGCGCGGGTTCGACGGCACCACCATCAACGACATCGCGGAAGCGGCCGAGGTCTCCCCGCGAACCGTGCTCGGCTATTTCGGAACCAAGCTCGACATCGTGATGCACGGGGCCAACGCCAGCGCCTCGCGCATCGTCAGCCTGTTGCGGACGCGTAAGCGCGGCGCACCACTGGCCGGAACCTTCGAGCAATGGCTGCGCCTGGAGGACGAAGCCACCGATCCCGCGCTCCGCGCCAAGCGCGTGCGCATGTTCGCCGTGAATCCGGGGCTGCGCGGGCTGCACTCAGTCGAGATGGAGAAGGCCATGGCCCTCGGCTCCAAAGCCCTGGCCGAGCAGCTCGGACGCTCCGTCGACGATCCACATGTGCGCGTGGCAGTGGCCGCCGCAGCCGCCAGCATCAACGAATACGAGAAGCTGCTCGCCGACGGCATAGACGGGGAAGTGGCGCGCAAGGCCGTCATGAAGTTCCTGTTGGGCGCGCTCGACAGCATCCGCGTGCCCTGAGGCCTCAGGCGACGGGCTCGGTCCCGGCGTCGATCCAGCGCAGATTGCGAACTTCCGGCTCCAACAGGGGCAGCACCAGCAGCACAGTGGTGAGCGCCGCCGCCCCCACGAACAAGGGCCGCAGCCCGAATGCGGCAATCACCGGCCCCGCCACCGCCAGACCCACCGGCCCGAACAGCAGCGAGCCCATGGCATCGAAGGCGGAAGCGCGCGACAGCGCCTCGCGGGGGATGTGCGTCTGCATAGCGGTGCCCCACATGACGCCCCACTGGTCGAAGCAGACCCCGAGCAGGAAGGCGAAGAAGGCCAAGGCCGGCACCGCGAAGGGCACGGACATGGCGAGCATGTAGGTGGGGATCACCACGGACACCAGCAGGCAGTAGACGAGCGGACGTTGCGGCCGGATGCGTGCCGCCAGCAGGGCGCCGGCGAGAAAGCCGATGGCCTGGGCGGTCTGGATGAAGGCCCAGCTGGTGGGGCCGTCGAAACTCTGGCGCATGAGCACCGGGCCGCCGACGTCGAAGGCGGCGCGGATGCAGCCCATGATGATGCCGAACACTGCGACCACCACCCACAGCCAGCGGAAGGAGACGAAGGTCTTCCAACCGTGGTTGAGGTCGAAGAGCATGGACTCCCCCGATGGCTGGGCCTTGGCCACGTCGCGGAAACCGAACACCAGAGCGCCCGCAATCAGGAAGGTGACGCCATCGATGATGATGGCCGTGCCCGGCCCCAGGGTCGCGATCAGTGCGCCGGCCACGCCGGCACCGCTGATCAATCCGGCATTCGAGGCCACGGCGATCAGGGCATTCCCCCGTTGCAGATCGCGGTCACCGAGCACTGCGGGCACCAGCCCCGGGAAAGCCGGCCACCACAGTGCATGCAGCACTCCCGACACCACGTTGATGGCGGCGATGTTCGTGACGGTGGCGTGCCCGGTCACGAAGAGCGTGCCACTCGTCACCACGAAGCCGCCCAGGATCATGTCGGTCGTCGAGATCACCACGGCACGTGGCAGGCGATCGGCGATCACGCCCCCCAGCGGGAGCAGGACCACCAGGGGAATGGCCTGCGCCGCCAGCACAAACCCCAGGTCGCGGGCTGTGGCTCCGGGCAGGGACAGGATCCCGAAGGAAAGCGCTGTGGGTGACATACCGTTGCCCAGGTTGGAGACCAGACGCGCAAGCCACAAGGTCCGGAAGCGGCGGTTCCGGAACATGCTGTCGGCCTTGAGCATCCCGGCATTGTGTCAGAACCGCGCGCAATCCGAACCTTCCTCGAATAGGTCGCCGGATAGGCTCACCGCATGTTGAGCGTCCTGGCACTGCTGCCCACCTGGCTGTCTGGCGACGGCCTCATCAAGGCCTTCGGCGATTACGCCCTCTATGGCGTCATCGCCGTGATCTTCGCTGAGTGCGGCATCCTGCTGGGCTTCGTGTTTCCCGGCGACTCGTTGATCTTCGCGCTAGGCATGCTGACAGCAACGGGTGTCATCACCCAGCCCATCTGGCTGTCCATGGTGCTGCTCATCATCGCCGCCATCGCCGGCAACATGACCGGCTACTGGATCGGCTCCGCGGCCGGGCACAAGCTCTTCACCAAGCAGTCACGCTTCTTCAAACCGGAATACGTCGACCGCACGTCAGCCTTCTTCGAGCGCTACGGCAATCGCGCCATCATCTTCGCGCGCTTCGTGCCCATCGTGCGCACAGTGATCACCGCGCTCGCGGGTGTGGGCCAGATGAATCGCGCACGCTTCTTCAAGTACAGCGCCATCGGCGGAGTCATCTGGGTGCTGCTGGCCGGATTGCTGGGATTCTGGCTGGGCAACATCGAGTTCATCCGCAAGAACTTCGAGATCTCGCTGGTGCTCATCGTGGCCATCAGCTTCGTGCCCATCGTGATCGAGGGCCTGCGCATGCGACGCGACCAGCGCGAATCCTGATCCGGAAATCACTGAAGGGGTGACCCGCACCAGTAGGTCGCCCCTTCAGCGTTGGTAGTGCTAGGCCTTGAGCTTGCGCTCCGCGGCCTGCACCACGTTTGCGACGAGCATGGCTCGTGTCATGGGTCCCGTGCCGCCCGGCATGGGTGCCAGCCAGCCTGCGACCCCGCGAACTTCGGGATGCACATCGCCCAGCAGGCCGGCCTCGGTACGTGTGATTCCGACGTCGAGTACAGCTGCTCCCGGACGCACCATGTCCGGCGTGAGCATGTGGGGAACACCCGCGGCCATCACCACGATATCGGCGCGCTTGGTGTGGAAGGCAAGATCGCGCGTGCCGGTGTGGCAGAGCGTCACCGTGGCATTCTCGGACTTGCGGGTGAGCAGGAGACCCAGGGGACGTCCCACCGTGACCCCACGACCGACGACTACAACCTCCGCACCCTTGATCGGCACCTCATAGCGACGCAGCAACTCCACGATGCCGGCCGGGGTACAGGGCAGCGGTGCGGGGATGCCGAGCACCAAGCGCCCGAGGTTGACGGGGTGCAGGCCATCGGCGTCCTTGTCGGGATCGATGGCCTCGAGCGCCGCGTCGGAGTTGAGGCCCTTGGGCAGCGGCAGCTGCACGATGTAGCCGGTGCAGGAATCGTTGGCATTGAGCTCGTCCAGCGCGCGCATGACCTCAGCCTGGGTGGCAGTGGCCGGCAGGTCGACACGTACCGATTCGATGCCCACCTCGGAGCAGTCGCGGTGCTTGCCGGCGACATAGGAGTGCGAGCCCGGGTCGTCGCCGACCAGGACAGTGCCGAGACCGGCATGGATGCCGTTGGCCTTGAGCACCTTCACCCGCTCGGCGAGTTCGGCCTTGATGGCGGCCGCAGTGGCCTTGCCGTCGAGAATGATCGCTGACATGCGTGCTCCCTTTTCCGGATGCAGACGCTAGCGCCGGGACCGGAACTCCCCGGCGCGACGAACGTCCCGTCCCGGACGAACGTGGCCACTGCCACGATGTACGGCGCGGCCGGGGCACATGCTGGACATGCCGTGACGACTTGTTCAGGTCTCAGGCACGTGGCCTGCGGCGCGGTCGGATGCCGATGAGCACGCCGATCAGGCTGAGCGCAATACCGGCGTACATGTTCATGCTCAGTTGCACCCCTGGTGTCGGGTAGAGGATGTCGATGATGAGCGCCCCCACGAGTTGCCCGCCCACGCTCAGCACGGTGAACATGAGCACGCCCAGTTTCTGCACCGCCACCGAGGAGATGGCGATGAAGACCACGCCGATGGTGCCGCCGGTGTACATCCACCAGGCGGAAGGGCCGGTGGGGAGCTGCCCCAGCGGCTGCTGCACCACCAGATTCACGACCAGCAGCAGGGCCACACCGGTGGCGAAGTTGAGCCAGGTGGTCGCGTAACTGTGCTCGGAGTAGTCGGTGATGTGGGCATTGAGCGCTCGCTGCACAGAGACCAGCAGGCCGGAGGCGAAGGCCACGAGCGCCAGCCAGCCCACCGCCCCCTGGACGCGATCGGCCACCGATACCGCCACCGCGGCCACCGTCACCACAGCCGTGACAATGCGGCGCGCAGTGATGTGATGGCGCACGCCGCTGCGCAGCCCCATGCGATCCACCGCGATGGATGACGTCGACTGCCCGGCGATGGTGGCCACCGAGAAGATGGCGACACCCATGATCGGCACCGCGTACGCCTGCACCAGCACGTAAATGGCGCCGCTCATGCCAGCCAGCGTCTGCCACCGCGGAAGGCGCCCGTCCACGGCGGCAATGCGGATCTGACGCAGGCCCCCGCGCAGTCGTGGTGACACGGCGGCCATGACCATGAGCACCAGGAAGCCGCTGCCGAAGGAGATGAGGCTGGCCTGCTTGCTGTTGCCCAGCACGTGTGCCAGTTCACCATTGGCGCGCGACTGCAGCGCCATCAGCACACCGGCGAAGGCTCCGACCGCGATGGTGCCCAGAGATACGTGGTGTGCTGGGCGCGCAGGCCAGGTGCCGGCTGCGCTGCTAGTGGAAGAAATGTCGGGTCCCGGTGAAGTACATGGTGATGCCGGCGGCCCGGGCCGCTGCCATCACTTCCTCGTCGCGCACCGAACCTCCGGGCTCGACCACGGCGCGCACACCGGCATCGATGAGCACCTGCAGGCCGTCGGCGAAGGGGAAGAAGGCGTCGGAAGCAGCCACCGCACCGCGGGCGCGCGCAACGCCGGCGCGGGAGACAGCGAGGCGCGCGGAATCCACACGATTCACCTGTCCCATGCCGATACCCACGGCCGCACCATCGCGCGCCAGCAGGATGGCATTGCTCTTCACACAGCGCACAGCCCGCCAGGCGAAGGCCAGTTCGGCCAGGGTCGCGGCGTCAGCGGGCTGACCCGCGACCAGCGTCCAGGCGTGCACATCGTCACCTGCGGACTGGAACTTGTCCCTGCTCTGCAACAACATGCCGCCGTCGATGGACCGGGCATCGATGGTGTCACCGCGAGGCAGGTCAGGCGCCACCAGCAGGCGAATGCTGGGCTTGCGCGAAAGGATCTCGACCGCCGCGACTTCGAAATACGGTGCCACCACAACCTCGGTGAAGACCTCGGCCACCTGTTCGGCCATGGCCTTGGTCACGCCACGATTGGTGGCGATGACTCCTCCGAAAGCCGAGACGGGATCGGTCGCGTGCGCGCGACGATGGGCTTCGGCCACGTCCACACCAACCGCGATACCGCAGGGATTGGCATGCTTGATGATGGCGACTGCGGGCTGGTCGAAGTCGTATGCAGCACGACGTGCTGCATCTGCGTCCACGTAGTTGTTGTACGACATCTCCTTGCCATGCAACTGCTGCGCACCGGCCAGTCCCGTGGAGCCGTGGCCGTTCGTGTACACGGCCGCGCGCTGATGCGGGTTCTCGCCATAGCGCAGCACTGCGCGACGGTTCCAGGTGGCACCCATCCAGGCAGGGAAACCCGAACCGCCTGAGCTGTCCGTGACCACAGTTCCCATCCACGAGCCGACTGCGACGTCGTAGGTGGCGGTGTGGATGAAGGCCTCCGCGGCCAGTCGCTTGCGCTGTTCCAAGCTGAAGCCGCCGTGGGCGAGCGCGTCATGCAACTGCGCGTACTGATCTGCCGAGGTGAGCACTGCGACATTGGCATGGTTCTTGGCTGCTGCACGCACCATGGCCGGGCCACCGATATCGATCTTCTCGATGCAGTCGTCCTCGGAAGCACCCGAGGCCACGGTGTCCACGAAGGGGTAGAGATTGACGATCAGCAATTCGAAGGGCGAGATGCCGTGCTCCGCGATCTGCTGGCGATGCGATTCCAGTCGCAGGTCGGCCAGCAGCCCCGCGTGGATGCGCGGATTCAGCGTCTTGACACGGCCGTCCAGGGCCTCGGGGAATCCCGTCACGTCCGAGACCTGGGTCACCGGGATGCCGAGTGCGGCGATGGTGGCCGCGGTGGAGCCGGTCGACACCATCTCCACGCCATGCGCATGCAGGGCCCGCGCCAGATCCTCGAGCCCGGTCTTGTCCCAGACGGACACCAGCGCGCGCTTGATCTCCCGCTTGTCGGTCATGCCAGCGTCACCTTCCGGTCATGCACGGCCAATCCGTGCGCTGCGATGCGGCGGACCACGTCGACCAGCAGTCGACGCTCCACCACCTTGATGCGTTCATGCAGCGATGCCTCGTCATCCTCGGGCAACACCGCCGTGGCCTCCTGCACGATGACCGGACCGGTGTCGACGCCGGCATCGATCACGTGCACGGTGCTCCCGGTCTCGGTCACGCCCGCTGACAACGCGTCCCGGACGGCGTGGGCGCCCGGGAACAGCGGCAGGAGTGCCGGATGGGTGTTGATGATGCGATCGGGAAAGCACTGCAGCACCGGCGCTCCGAGCACGCGCATGAAGCCCGCGGAAACCACCAGCTGAGGCCTGAATTCCCCGATGGCGGCGGCGAGTGCGATGTTCCACTCCTCGCGATCGGCGAAATTCGCCGGTTCCACCACACGCACCGCGACGGCCGCAGCTTCGGCCAAGCCGATGGCTCCCGCCGTGGGGTTGTCTGTGACCAGCGCCAACAGCTGGTAGGAGTCGTCGCAGGATTCGATGAGGGCCTGGAACAGGGAGCCGGTTCCGGATGCCAGCACCACCACCCGCAAGGCCATGCCCGCAGTCTAGTTTGCGTCCTCCACCGCATCTGAGGGGCGGTTGCGCAGGTATCGGCGCAGCTGGTGCACCAGCTCATCCAGCAGCAGCACCGCACCCACCCAGGCCATGACCGCCAGCGCCGGCTGCCACCAAGTGGGCCCCAACAGTTGCAGGCGCCCCGGGCCCATGGCACCGGTCGCCGCGCCACCCAGCAGCGCACCTGCGACCCCCGAGCCCAGCAGCAGGGCACCACGCAGAAGCGCGCTGCGATGACCTCGCAGCGGCCAGAGCATGCTGCAGGCGGCCAGCGCCGTGACCACCATCAGGCTGCGTCCTGGCGCAGGTGCCTGATCGGGAAGCAATGCCAGCAGGGGCAGGGGTGGCAGGGCGCCAAGGGCCACGGTGGTCAACGACACCTGCGTCCCCACTCCGACTGCCACCGTGCCGCCGAGCAGCGCGGTGGCAGCCCACAGCACAATCGTCGGCAGGTAGACCAGGCACAGCACCAGCACCTGCAGCACTGATGTGCTGTCCCCTGCCACCGCTGACAGCAAGCCGGTGAAGCCGCGGTGCTTCAGGACACTGAGCAGGGCCACCATCAGGACCGAGCCCGCACCGAGCACGAGCGCGAAATTGCGCAGCGCCTGCAGCACGATGCTGACGGAGGCAGTACGCGGAGAGCCCAGTTCACGATCGATTCCCCAGGCGAAACCGACGGCAGCCACGATGCCGGCACCCGCCGTATTGCGCATCACGGAAAAGACACTGCCGTCTGCCACCGCGGCCAGCACCAGCAACTGTGCGGACGCCGCCGCCGCCAGGGCGAAGATGAAGGGCAGCACGAGGTGAGCCACGCGTTCGGCTGCCACTGCGCCCACCAGCCAGCGCCCGGCCCGGCGCTGGAAGAGCATGATGACCAGGCTCACCAACAGCGGGGGAAGTGAGAGGCTGGCGCCCTGCCACCGCAGGCTGCCCCCATTGGCCAGCACCCAGGCGAAGCCGGACGCGCGCATCACATCCGCGAACTGGCCCGAGCCCAGGGGCGCGAAGATCCAGCCCAGGAGCACTACAGCACCGACGACCAGCAAGGACATGGCCGCCGACCAGATCCCGGCCACCAGTCCGGCCAGCGGAGCCGGCCAAATGGTGGCTCCCGGTTCGGGCACACGGGCAAAACCGGCGGCCAGCCGGCCGCGCAGGCCTCGGGATGACGACGGCCGCTGCGGCAGTGGCACCACCGGGGCCAGCTGCTCCGACCGGCGCAGCGGGGAGCGCGTGGCGGCGTCGGGATCGCGGAGGGACATGGCGGCATCGTCCCATCCGTCGCCCTCACAGGAGCCGGAACGCGCCGCCGCAGCCGCAATGCACAACAAACGCGAACATGCCGAGGGCGCCATCCGCTGCAGTGGATGGCGCCCTCGGGAGTGGATTGGCTAGAGCTTGCTGACGATCTCGCGCATCAGGTTGGCCGTCTCGGACGGCGTCTTGCCGACCCTGACGCCTGCCGCCTCGAGCGCAACCTTCTTGGCCTCCGCCGTTCCTGCCGAGCCGGAGACGATGGCACCAGCGTGACCCATGGTCTTGCCCTCGGGCGCGGTGAAGCCCGCGACATAGCCGACGACCGGCTTCGTCACATGCTCCTTGATGTAGGCCGCTGCGCGTTCCTCGGCATCGCCTCCGATCTCACCGATCATGACGATGCCGACGGTGTCGGGATCAGCCTCGAAGGCGGCGATGCAATCGATGTGCGTGGTGCCGACGATGGGGTCGCCGCCGATGCCGACGCAGGTGGTGAAGCCGATATCGCGCAGCTCGTACATCATCTGGTAAGTGAGGGTGCCGGACTTCGACACCAAGCCCAGGCGGCCCTTCTTGGTGATGTCCGACGGCGTGATGCCGGCGTTCGACACCTCCGGACTGATGATGCCTGGGCAGTTGGGGCCGATGATGCGACTCCGGCCCCGGTTCTGGCAGTACTGGAAGAACTCGGCGGTGTCGGCGACCGGGATGCCCTCGGTGATCACCACGATCAGCGGGATCTCGGCATCGATGGCCTGGAGGACCGCAGCCTTGGCGAACTTCGGCGGCACGAACACCACGGAGACGTTGGCACCGGTAGCAGCCACTGCTTCCTGGCAGCTGTTGAACACCGGGATGCCGTCGAGATCCTGGCCGCCCTTG
>JAKAIC010000069.1 GCA_021814565.1 Actinomycetes bacterium
CGCGTGCAGGCGCTCGCGCTGGATGACCGGATCGATGAGCTCGGAGTAGCCGGTACCGGTCTCGTACCCGTTGATGTAGAGATCCCACTTCTCCACTACGCCCGGAATGCTGCGGTGCGCGCGCGTGAGCGGTGAGGTGTCCTCCGGGAAGTCGGCCACAAAGGTGGGTCCGGTGAAGGACGAGAGCACATGATGCTCGAACAGCTCCTCCACGAACTTGCCGGGCACCCACGTCTTCTCGGGCTGGATGCCGGCGGCCTGGCACAGCGGCAGCAACTCGGAGATGGGCGTCTCAGGGGTGATGGCCCGACCCACGGCCTCGGAAAGTGCCGGGTACATGGAGACCCAACCCCAATCGCCGGACAGGTCCTGCGTGCTGCCGTCGAACCACTCGAACTGCAGCGAGCCGTGGACCGCGATGGTGATCTCCTGGATGATCTCGCGCAGTGTGCGCGCCATGTCACGGTAATCGGCGTAGGACTCGTAGAACTCGAGCATGGCGAACTCAGGAGAGTGCGAGGAGTCCGCGCCCTCATTGCGGAAGTTGCGGTTGATCTCGAACACACGATCCAGGCCGCCCACCACGCAGCGCTTGAGGAAGAGCTCGGGAGCAATGCGCAGGAACAACTGCATGTCATAGGCGTTGGAGTGCGTGGAGAAAGGCCGGGCAGTCGCGCCGCCGTGCATGGTCTGCAGCATCGGCGTCTCGACCTCGATGTAGTCACGCGCCGCGAACGACGCGCGCAAAGCCGCCATCGCCAGGGGACGCATGCGTGCCACCTTCTGGGCCTCGGGACGCACGATGAGGTCCACATAGCGCTGACGCACGCGCGTGTCCTCGGACAGGGGCTTGTGCGCCACGGGAAGTGGGCGCAGGGCCTTGGAGGCAAGCATCCATGAATCCGCGAGCACTGACAGTTCACCTCGTCGGGAGGAGATGACTTCCCCCGTTGCGGACACGAAGTCACCGATGTCGACGAGGGCCTTCCAGTCAGCCAGGCTGTCCTCGCCCACCTTGTCCAGGCTGAGCATGAGTTGCAGTTCGGTGGTGCCCTCACGCAGCGTGGCGAAGCACAGCTTGCCGGTGTTACGGACGAAGATGACGCGCGCCGAGATGGAGACCTTGACGCCGGTGGCGGTGTCGACGGCGAGGTCCGGCCAGTCGGCGCGCACCTGCGCCAGCGAGTGGGTGCGCGGCACGGAAACGGGGTACGCCTGAGCGCCGGCATCGAGCAGTCGGCTGCGCTTCTCGTGGCGCACGCGCATCTGCTCGGGGAGGTCGTCCTCGTCAAGTGCCGGTGTGGTCTCGATCATGCGCAAAGCCTAACCAGCGCCCGACACCTCCCACTTCCCCTGCTCCGTTGTGGTTCCGGCTAGGGCGACTAGTTGCTGAAGTTCCGTTCGAAGACCAGGCGCAGGCCCTGCAAGGTGAGGTCCGGGTCATGATGGGTGATGGTCTCCGACTCCGGCACCACCACGGGCGCCAAGCCGCCGGTGGCAATGACTGCAACCACCGGCTCGGGCAGCTCCGCGGCGATACGACGCACCAGTCCATCCACTTGTCCGGCGAAGCCGTAGAGCGTGCCCGACTGCAGTGCCTCCACCGTGTTCTTGCCGATTGCCGCTCGTGGACGCACCAGTTCGACCTTGCGCAATTGCGCCGCACGCGCGGCAAGCGCGTCAAGGGAGATCTCGATGCCGGGCGCCAGGGCGCCGCCCAGGAATTCCCCCTTTGCGGAAACGACGTCGAGGTTGGTGGAGGTGCCGAAGTCGACGACGATGGAGGGGCCGCCGTAGAGCTCATAGGCAGCCAGCGTGTTGACGATGCGATCGGCACCAACCTCCTTGGGGTTGTCCGTCAGGATCGGCACGCCGGTCTTCACGCCCGGTTCGATGATGATGTGGGGTACATCCGCGAAGTAGCGGGTGAGGACAATGCGCATCTCACGGAGAACGCGGGGCACGGTGGAACAGAGCGCAACCCCGGTGACCAGGGGCGCATCGGAGAGCAGGCCGCGGAACTTCAGCGCGATCTCATCCGCGGTCTCATCTCCGTCGGTGCGCACCCGCCACGAATGCACCATCTCCTCTTCCTCGAAGAGGCCAAGCACGGTGTTGGTGTTCCCGACGTCGATGGCGAGCAGCATCTACAGACTCCTCAGATCCGCGCCGATATCGAGCACGCGAGCGGAATGGGTGAGTGCGCCGACTGCGATGAAGTCAACGCCTGTCCTGCCCACCGCATTGGCATTCTCGAGCGTGAGGCCACCTGAGGCTTCCAGCCGGGCGCGACCCCCGTTGATGGCAACAGCTTCCCGCATACCCTCGAGTGTGTAGTTGTCGAGGAGCACCAGGTCCGCGCCGGCCTCCAGCACCTCACGCAGCTGGAGGTTGTTGTCCACTTCCACCTCCACGGCAATGCCGGGGAACTTCGCGCGCACAGCTTCGAAGGCCTGCCGCACCCCACCGGCGGCAACGATGTGGTTGTCCTTCACCAGTGCCGCATCGGAAAGCGCCATGCGATGGTTGACGCCACCGCCGCAACGAACAGCGTATTTCTCCAGCTTGCGGAAGAGCGGGGTGGTCTTGCGGGTGTCGCGCACCTTGGCAGACGTCCCCTCGAGCGCCTGTGCCCAGGCATTGGTTGCGGTGGCGATACCGGAGAGGTGGCCGAGGAAATTTAGGGCCGTGCGCTCGCCCAACAGCAGGTCGCGCGTGCGGCCGGTGATGGTGAGCAGCAACTCACCCTCCGTCACCGGGCTGCCGTCAGAGACGTGCACCTGGATGTCTGCGTCCTGTCTGCTCACGACGTCGAACACCGCAGCCGCCACCCAGGCGCCACTGGTCACTCCATCCTGTCGTGCCACGAGATCGAGTGCCGAACGCTGGTTCGCGGGGATGGTGGCCACCGATGTGACATCCTCGCCGCCGTCGAGATCCTCGGCGATCGCCCCCCTGATGAGCGAGACCACGTCAGCGGCATCGAGTCCACCGGCAGCCAGCTGTCGGGCGATACCCGCCTCCAGAACCGTGCTCACGCGTCCACTCCGATCGTTTCGTGCGACAGGCTGCCATCAGCGTTCATGCGTACCGCGATACGTACGCGCCAGTTCGCGTCATCGGTGTTCGGGAAGTCCTCACGCCAGTGCGACCCACGGGTCTCGGTACGGATGGCGGCGCCGTAGGCGATGGCGCTGGCCGCTGCGTGGATGTTCGTCGTCTCCCAGGCTGCTGCGCTCTGCTCGGTGGCAGGGGTGAAGGTCATGGATTCCAGGACCGAAGTACTGATGGAAAGCGAGTCCCCCGAGCGCAGCACCCCTGCACCCTCGGTCATGGTCGATTGGATCACGGAGCGTGCGGTTTCACTGAGCAGCCCCACCGTGCCATTCGGGCTGACGGGCTCGCGACGTTGGGGGAGCGTGCGACCGAGGACACGGCCGATGCGCTCCGCGAAGACCAATCCTTCGAGCAGCGAGTTGGACGCCAGCCGGTTGGCACCATGGACGCCGCTGCAGGCCACTTCCCCGCAGGCGAATAGGCCTTCGATCGAGGTGCGGCCGTCGAGATCGGTGTGTATGCCACCGGAGTGGAAATGCTGAGCAGGGGCAACGGGAATCATGGCGTCACGCGGATCGATGCCTTCGGCCATCAGCGCATCGAAGATGGTGGGGAAACGGGATGGCCAGCGATCGCCGATACCACGTCCATCGAGCCACACATGGCGTGCTCGCTCGGCACGCATGCGGCGCATGATGGCTTTGGCGACAACATCGCGCGGGGCCAGGTCGGCGAGCGGATGCACCTGCTCCATGAAGTGATTGCCCGAGGCATCCACCAGACGAGCGCCTTCACCGCGCACCGCCTCGGAGACCAGTTGCTGTTGGCCCTTGGCCTCAGGACCGGTGTAGAGGACGGTGGGATGGAACTGCACGAACTCACTGTCCGCAATCAGGGCACCCGCACGAAGCGCCAGGGCAATGCCGTCGCCGGTGGCAACCCGTGGATTGGTGGACTGCGAGAAAACCTGTCCGATGCCGCCCGTGGCGATGACTACTGCCGGAGCGAGAACCGCGCCGACACCGTCGCGCCTGCCTTCTCCCATCACATGCAGGGTGATGCCCTGCACCGCGCCCGTGGCATCGAGCAAGAGGTCGAGGGCCAGCGCATGTTCGATGAGCTCCACGTCACGGACCTTCTCAACCGCCGCTACCAGCGCGCGCGAAACCTCCGCGCCGGTGGCGTCACCCCCGGCATGGATGATGCGATCGCGATGGTGCCCGCCTTCGCGCGTGAGAGCGAGCTCGCCGGAAGCTGTGGTGTCGAACTGCGCACCCAGACCGATGAGGCCATGGATTGCCACCGGCCCTTCCGTGACCAGGGCACGGACTGCCTGCTCGTTGCAGAGGCCGGCTCCTGCGGCGATGGTGTCGTCGAAGTGCTCCTCCGCCGAGTCGGAGGGATCGAGAGCCGCGGCAATGCCCCCCTGCGCCCAGCGCGTGGAACCGGCATCGACGACATCCTTGGTCACCAAGATGACGCGACGCCCGGCATTGCGTGCGCGGATAGCCGTTGTGAGACCGGCGATGCCCGAGCCGATCACCACCACATCGGCCTCTGCGAACCAACCCGGCTGGGCGGCACTCAGCCGCGGAACAATCTTCATGCCTCGTGTCCCTTGATGATCACCGGACCATTGTCCAGCAATCGCGTATGCCCCACGCGCGCCGCAACCAGCACCCGGGCTTCACCCACCGCTGGCGCTGTGCCCAGCCCCACCGAGCGCACCACCACATAGTCCAGCGTCACACCGGGGGAGGTCCTGAGGAAGCCGCGACCCACATGCGCTGCCTGTTCGGCAGTCAGCCCGTCGGCACAGAGCTGGCGCACCAGCGCGATGGTCTCGGGAATGGCCAGTGCCTGAGTTCGCTGCTCCTCGCTCAGGTAACGGTTGCGCGATGAGAGGGCCAAACCATCCGGGGCACGCATGATGGGAACAGCGACCACCCGGCAATCGGCCAGTCGCGGCTCCATCCGCATCAACCGGCGTACCAATGTGAGCTGCTGGTAATCCTTCTCGCCGAAGAACGTGACATCGGCCTCGGTCAGCTGCAGCAGGCGCGACACCACCTTGAGCACACCAGCGAAATGGCCGGGACGGGCGGCGCCCTCCAGTTCATTGGCCAGCGGGCCGGGCTCGTATTCCGTGATCTCCTCGTCGGGTGGGTAGACCTCCAGCACGTCCGGAGCGAAGACAGCATCAATGCCGTTGGCGACGCAGCGGGCCAGGTCGGCCTCGAGGGTCCGTGGATATTCGGCAAAGTCCTCGTGCGGGCCGAATTGCGCGGGATTCACGAAGATGGTGGTGAGCACGGTGCCCGACTCGCCCACTTCGGCTCGCGCTGCCCTCATGAGCGCTTCATGGCCCGCATGCAGGGCACCCATGGTGAGCACCACCGCACGGGTGCCAGCGGTGGAGGCCAGCCAAGCGGCCAGTTCCGCGCGCGTTCCCAGCAACTCAGTCATGGGTCAGACTCCCAGCTGCTTGCCATGACGCGAAGCCGTCGCCTGGGCCAGGACACGGTAGGTGGATGCAGTGGTCGGGGGCAGTGCACTGGCCGCGAGCGCGTCGAGGTGGGCGCGCACGGTGGCCCAGTCGCCACGGGCGATGGGACCGGTGAGGGCGGCGTCGCCCTCCAGCAGCGTGCGCTCTACCGTGGTGGCCACCAGCGATCGCAGGTAGTCGCCGGTGTGCTCGATGCCGATGGACCGCAGCATCTCCATACTCTGTGCCAGCACCGTGACCGTGTGGTTCGACGCATGCGCAAGTGCCGCGTGGTACAGCACTCGGTCTGCTTCCGCGATGACCGTGGGCACACCGCCGATCTCGTAGACCAGAGCCAGGGCGATCGGCAGCGCTTCTGCCCCTGCTGTCACGCCGAAGGGGCAGTGGTAAAGGCGTTCCACGTCCTCGGCACGTGCGTGGAGTGTCATGGCCGGATGCGCAGCGAAGACGGTTGCACCCACGGCCTGCGCACCGGCCAGGACCTCCACCCCATGGCGCCCGGACATGTGCATGACGATGTGGCGTTCGCCGATCGCCGCTGTTGCCACCAGGCCATCGACGACGGCAGCAATGACATCGTCGGGCACGGCCACGATGATCAGGTCGGCCGCCGCACACAGCGCAATGGGATCCAAAACATCCGCAGACGGGAGCATGCGAGCGGCCCGCTCCCGGGAAGCCCCGGATACGGCGCTGACCGCGACACAATGATGGCCGACACGCTCAAAGGCACGGGCCAGTACCGTTCCAGCGCGTCCTGCGCCAATCAGTCCTACCCGCAGGCGCGGGCTCACCGCTGGCTCGGCCATGTGCCTGCCTCCCATGCATCCGGGCCTCTGGGGTCCCGGTGTCGTGGCGGAAACTCTACGCCGGGGTGGGCCGCAGCCATCGGCTCAGCCGGCGACCAGTACGCGGTGGAAGCCTCGTAACACGAAGGTTTGGCGTTGCTCCGGCTCCTGTACCAGATGCAGGCGGGGAAGGCGTTCGAGTAGCCGGGGCACTGTGATCGAGAGCTCGAGTCGGGCCAGCGGAGCCCCCAGGCAGAAGTGGATACCGGCACCGAAGGCGATGTGGTTGTTGGGATCACGGGTGATATCGAATCGATCGGCATCTTCGAACACCTGCGGATCCCGGTTGGCAGCGCCCAGCAGTGCCGCGATCTTCGCACCCTTGGCGATGCGTACACCGCCGATCTCCAGGTCCTCCTTGGCCGTGCGTTCGAAGAGCTGCAGCGGGGAGTCGTACCGCAGCATTTCCTCGATGGCGGTGCCTGCCAGGCCATACGGATCGGCCGTGAGTTGCGCCAGCGCATCCGGATGCCGAAAGAGCTGCATGAAGCCGTTGCCGAAGCCGTTGACGCTGGCCTCGTGACCGGCATTGAGCAGCAGCACCGCGGTCGCGACCAACTCGCGTTCGTTGAGTCGCTCCCCCGCGGCCTCCACCTCCGCCAGCGCCGAGAGCAGGTCGTCACCCGGGTGTGCGCGGCGTTCCTCGACAACCTGCTGCATGAACTGCGCAAACTCATCGGCGGCCAGTTGCGCGCTTGCCTCATCCTCCGGCGTGCGTCGGTAGTCGTACATGCGCACGATGTGCTGTGACCAGCTGCGGAGATTGTCACGCTGGTCGGCTGGAACCCCGAGCAGTTCGGCGATGATGGCGACGGGCAACGGTTCGGCGTAGTCCGCGATGAGGTCGAAGCTGCCGTACGCCGCTTGCTTGCCGGCTGCCGCGTCCAGTAACTCATCAGTGAGCCGCAGTGCCACCGGGCGCATGCGTTCGATCTGTCCGCGCGTGAAAGCCTTGGCCACGAGCGCGCGAAGCCGTGTGTGTTTGGGTGGTTCGGACTCCAGAATGGAGTCGGAGTGCAGCCAGTTGAAGGTGCTCCAGACATCATCCGGGTGACGATCCGTCCAGATGCGACCCAACGACTTCGAGCGCAGGACGGCGTTGGCGTCGGCATAGGTGGCCGCGAGATGCATGCCCAGACCCTGGTGAAACACCGGTCGGCCGACAGCCCGCCATTCCTCGAACCAGTGGTAGGGATTGGCCACCACGTTCGCATCCTCAAGGTCCACATGCACGTCCACGCTGCCTCCCTTTGGCCGCCGAGCCTAGGCCCGCACTACTCCCCAGGGACATCAATGGCGAGGCGCTTACAGTTGCGCCATGACCTTCCTGGAGTGGGCGGCGCGACCGTGGCCTGACGGCGTGCACCAGCTCTCCGAGCTCCCGCTGGACGCCTTGCACCCACTCCGTCACGGCACCTTCGCCATGCGCTTCGAGGTGGTGGGCGGCGTCATCACCGCCTGCTCCTTCGATGTGCACGCCAACCACCGCGGTGATGAGAAACTGCTGGAGGTGCGCACCTACTCACAAGGCCTGGCGCACATCAACCGGCATGGCTGGCTCACCGCGCCCTTCGCCGAGGTGCTGTATGCGCGCATCATCGAGGCCATGCTGGGGATCTCCATCAGCGATCGCGTGCGAACGCTGCGCGATCTGGCCCTCGCGCTCAACACCGCGGCCGTGGATTCCTACTGGGAGTACCTCGACGCCTCCCTGCACGGCCTGCCCTCGGACGCCCTGGCCGATCGCGAAGGCTGGCTGCAGGAATTCGAGGCACTCACCGGCGCCCGCATGCACGGTACCTACGTCAGAGTGGGAGGGGTGGCTGCGGACGTCGAAGCTGCCCAACTCGACCGACTCACGTCAGCCGGCACCCCCGTCGTGGCCCAGGCGGCGCGCGCCGTGGCGGCTGCCAGCGGCAGCGTGTCTATATCGCTACCGAAGGTGCTGAGGCTGCCGGAAGGCGATGCTTACGATCAAATCGAGACGCCTCACGGCAGGTTGGGAATCTGGGTGTTCAGCCGCGGCGACAAGCTGCCGCTCCGGGTGCATCTGCGCACGGCTGGCTTCGCGGCCCTGGCCGCGCTCGAGACGCGCGCAATCGGGCTGACACCCGAGCAGCTGCTCCGGGAATTGGCAGGAACCAGGCTGGTCCTCGGAGAGGTGTCGCGATGAATCCCATGCCCTGGTGGCGCTGGATCGCAGCCACCTTCGTGATTGCAGTGCTTTGGATCTACCCGGCCGCCATGATCGCTGCGCTGGCGCCGCAGTTGCTGCCCGGCACTGCCCCCTGGCAGCAACTGCTGCGCGACCTTGCCGGATTCATACCGCTCTTCCTCGCGACACCACTGGTGTGGCGGTACGTGACTGGTACACCGATCGCGCGCCTGGTGAATGTCACAAGCCGCATCAACCGACAGCGCATCGTCACCGGCTTTGTGGTGTGGTTCCTGCTCTCCGCCCTCAGCTCCGCCGTCGACTACCCCTTCCACACGTCGCATTACCGCCTCACCTTTGATGCCGGCAATTTCCTGCCCTTCGCAGCCGTGGTGGCCGTGCTGTTGCCCGTGCAAGCGTGGGCGGAGGAGTTGTTCTTCCGCGGCTGGATCCTGCGCTGGGCCGCTGCACTGCCGCCGTTGGCCCAGGCGGTGATCAGCGGAGTGGTGTTCGCGCTCCCGCACGCGGGCAATCCGGAAGCATCCATGCACGCCGCGGCAGCGCTGGCTTCATGGTTCCTGCTGGGCGCCGGCTGGGCCTATGCCTCGGTGCGTGACGGCGGTATCGAACTGGCGCTCGGCGCGCATCTCGCCAACAACGCCTTCTCACTGCTCATAGTCGGCTACGACGGCGCCGCCCTGCCCACCGCTGCCATCGTCACCACGTCAGCGCTCGACATCAACGCCACCTTGGTGTCGCTCATGATCCTGGCGCCGGCCTTCATCTTCCTGACACGACAGCGCCATTGATCGCTGCGCGGGCCGGGGCCGCGAACTACCGGAATGGGGCGCGACTGCGGCCGCGGCGCAACCCGTCAGTTGTCGAAGTTCATGCCACCGTGATCGTTGGGCCCACCGTGGCCCCGATCCATCATGCGTGGCAGCGCCGTCACGCTGGTGAGCGACTTGAGGTCGACGCCGATGTACTGGGCCACGGCCTCAATGTTCGTCAGCAAGCCGGGATCCACTGCCTGGCCGCGGGCGGCAGCCAGCACGGTCCAAGGTCGCACGTGCGCCATGGCGGCGATGCGCAGAAGGTTCCGCTGGTCGGGGGTGAGCGGAGGCCGTCGCTCGTGCGTCAACACACCACCGGCGTCCACCTCGCCCCTCGCGTCGTGCAGGCGATCCACCCTGCCCCCCGGTGCACCTGGGGGAGCCGGGATGTTCGTTGC
>JAKAIC010000070.1 GCA_021814565.1 Actinomycetes bacterium
AGTCGAGGTAGGTCTTGCCGGGGAAGAACGGACAGGTGTCGCCGCAGCCCATGGTGATGACGTAGTCCGACGCCTGCACGGCGTCGACAGTGAGCACCTTCGGCACCTCGTGCGACATGTCGATGCCCTCCTCCAGCATCGCCTGCACCGCGGCGGGGTTCACCTGCGTGCCCGGGGCCGACCCAGCAGAGCGCACCTCGATGCGGTCGCCGGCGAGGTGTGTGAGGTACGCCGCCGCCATCTGCGAGCGCCCGGCGTTGTGGATGCAGACGAAGAGGACGGAAGCCTTCTTGGACATGGGTGTTCCTTTCAGTGGGCGGTGCGCCGGCGCAGCCAGAGGGAGACGTACACGAGGGTCACGAGGGCGGGCACCTCGATGAGGGGACCGACGACACCGGCCAATGCCTGACCGGACGTGACGCCCCACACGCCGATCGCGACAGCGATGGCCAGCTCGAAGTTGTTGCCTGCGGCAGTGAACGCCAGCGTTGCGGTCTTGGGGTAGGGCAATCCCACACGCGTGCCGAGGAAGAAAGCGGCACCCCACATGATGGCGAAGTAGGCGAGCAGTGGCAGCGCGACGCGCACGACGGTGAGTGGTGCCGCCGTGATGGCTGCACCCTGCAGCGCGAACATGACAACGATGGTGAAGAGCAGGCCGTACAGCGCCCACGGGCTGATGCGCGGGATGAACGTCTGCTCGTACCAGGTGATGCCCTTGGCGCGTAGGCCAATGCGCCGTGTGAGATAGCCGGCAACCAGCGGGATGCCGAGGAAGATGAGCACCGCACGCGTGATGTCGGTGGTCGAGAAGTGCACGGACTGCGCGTCAAGCCCCAGCCAACCCGGCAGGATGCGCAGGTAGAAGGTGCCGAGCAGCGCGTAGGCAAGGATCTGGAACAGCGAGTTGATGGCGACGAGCAGTGCCGCCGCCTCGCGATCACCACATGCCAACTCGTTCCAGATGAGCACCATGGCGATGCATCGGGCCAGGCCGATGACGATGAGCCCCGTGCGGTACTCGGGCTGATCGGGCAGGAACAGCCACGCCAGTGCGAACATCAATGCAGGCCCGATGAGCCAGTTCAACACGAGCGAGGACCACAGCAGACGTCGGTCGCCCGTCACATGCGACATGTCCTCATAGCGAACCTTGGCAAGCACCGGATACATCATCATCAGGAGACCGAGTGCGATCGGCAGTGAGGTCTCACCAACGCGAATCGCATCGAGCACATCCCGGATGCCCGGGAGCGCTCGTCCGAGCAGCAGTCCGATTGCCATCGCGATGCCGATCCAGATCGGAAGGAATCGATCCAACGTGGTGAGACGGGCGAGGACGTGATCAGACGCGGCGTCGCTCCGGCCTTCGGCTGTGGGCACGCGTGACCTCCACCTGTCGTCCATATGCGTGGTCACGGTACTTGACGATGCGGAAATATTACAAATATCGTTGAGGCAATGAATGTGGAGACAAACAGCGAAGGTGTGCGCAGTGCAGGGCTTGCCAACCGCGCGCAGGCCTTCGCGGCGCTCGGCGACCCAGCTCGTCTCGCAATCGTCGAGTTGTTGGGTGACCAGGACCTGACGCCACATGCCTTGAGCGCGGCCATCGGGATCCCCAGCAACCTGCTGGCGCACCACGTGCGTGTCCTTGAGCGTGCTGGCCTTGTACGTCGCACGAAGTCCCAGGGAGACGGGCGACGCGCCTACCTGACACTGGTCCCGGATGCGATGGACGCACTCATCAGCGCCGCTGCGAGTCTCACGACCAGGCGCGTCATCTTCGTGTGCACGAAAAACTCGGCGCGCTCCATTCTCGCCGAATCGATCTGGCGCATCAGCTCCACTGTTCCCGTCACCTCAGCAGGAACGCACCCGGCTGATCGGATCAATCCACGGACCCGCAGTGCTGCCGCGCGAGCTCGGCTGCCCATTGCCCGCGACACCCCGCAGTTGCTTGACGATGTGCTGCGACCCGATGACCTCGTCATCTCTGTGTGCGATGCGGTCAACGAGGAATTGACGGCACTCCCCAATCGGCATCTGCACTGGTCCATTCCCGATCCGGTGCGCGTCGGCACCGATGCCGCCTTCAATGCCGCAATCACGCGCCTGACGCAGCGGATCCACGGCTTGGCACCACGCGTCCAGCGCCCTCGTCATCGCTGACGCCCGGATCTCGTCGGCCTATGGAATCCACGTCGCGGTAGGGCCCCTGAACCAAGCCCCGATGGGTCTGTTTCAATAACAAATTGATCACGCAGCCTTGACCGCCACGGAGACGTGTTCCTACAGTTCGTCAAACGATTAACGTCAATCGATTAACGAGGTGAATCATGCGCGTGACCCTTCGGGATGTGGCGCAGTTGGCGGGCGTCAGCCCAGCAACGGTCTCCCTCGTATTGAACGAACGCTCCGAAGGTCGGGTGAGTGAGGAGTTGGCGGCTCGTGTCCGCAATGCCGCGGCAACACTCAAGTACCGGCCGAACCTCCTCGCTCGATCCTTGCGGACCCAGGAAACGCGAACTTTCGGTCTCATCAGCAGGGACATCGCCACCACCCCATTCGCCGGTGCAATGCTCGCGGGTGCGCAGCACATTGCATGGCAGCGGAACTCCCTCCTCCTCTTCGTCAACTCAGATGGCGATCTCGACCACGAGCGCACTGAGGTGGCATCACTGATCCAACGCCAGGTGGATGGCTTCATGCTCGGCGCGATGTACCACCAGAAGGTGGAGATCCCCGAGAACCTTCAGGATCAGCGTCTCGTCCTACTGGACTGTGTCGACGGAGCAGGCCGATATGACTCAGTGGTCCCTGATGAGTACCAAGGGGCTCATGATGCGGTAGCCCTGTTGGTCTCCATGGGTCATCGTCGAATCGCCCACGTCACAACGACAGACCAGACGATCGCAGCGACGGAGCGCCTTCGCGCCTATCGGGACGTGCTGCAGGCCGCGGGCCTCGGGAATGAGATGGTGGTTCGATGCGAAGGCGGTGAGGCCCAAGGTGGATTTGCCGCCATGCAGCAGATCCTGCGCGGACCTGCACTCCCAACAGCAATCTTCTGCTACACGGATCGCATGGCGATGGGCGTCATGGATGCAGCGCGTGAAGCGGGGCTACGCATCCCCGCGGACCTATCCATCATGGGATTCGACAATCAGCCATACCTCGCTGATGCCATGAGGCCCGCACTCACGACCATCAATCTGCCCCACTATGAAATGGGAGTGTGGGCTGCCTCGCGGCTGATTCCCCACTCCGATTCCCAGGATTCCGAACCCGCTGGTCCGACGCAGGTGAAGGCTCACTGTGCCGTGGTCATGCGGGATTCGGTTGCTCCTCCCGGTACATGACCGGGAGGAGCAATCCCACGAGCAGCTACTCGCGGGAGAGGCGCCGAAACGGCGACTCACCACCACCATCGAAGGGATAGAGATGAATCGAACGTGGCGCTTCAGCCTACCGGTGGCTGCTGTCACCCTTGGGCTCACGCTGCCCCTGCTTGCGACCCCAGCCCAAGCAGCAGGATCACAGACAATCCAGCTGTGGACGCACAACGGTGGCAATAAGCAGGAACTGGCGGACGTCAACGCTGTCGTGAAGGCATTCAATGCCTCGCACAAGCAGTACAAGGTCGTTGTGAAGGCATTTCCGCAGATCAACTACAACGACGCCGTTGTTGCGGCCGCGGCATCGAAGCAGCTTCCGTGCCTACTCGACTCTGATGCCCCGGTCATTCCGGCCTGGGCCTACGCCGGGTACCTGGCGCCGCTCAACCTGGATCCCAAGGTGGTGAAGTCGATCAACGCCAGCGCTAAGGGCATGTGGAAGGGGAAGCTCTACTCCTTCGGCATGTACGACGCGGTCGTTGGCCTCGTCACCCGAAAGTCGACGCTGGCGGCACTGGGACTGCGCACGCCCTCGCTTGCAAAGCCATGGACTCTTGCCGAGTTCAACAACGCCCTCGCGAAGGCCAAGGCATCGGGCAAGTATCAGTACGCCATCGACCTTGGTACAGGTTGGGATGGTGAGTGGTACCCCTACGGATTCTCACCATTCCTCCAATCCTTCGGTGGTGACCTCATCAACCGAAAGACGTACCGCAACGCCGATAACGTCCTCAATGGAGGCAAGGCGGTCGCATTCGGAACTTGGTTCCAGGGTCTCTTCGCGAACGGCTATGCCCCGAAGCGGACCGACGCCACCATGCGTGACAATGGCCTGGTCAATGGCTCAGTCGCCTTCTCCTGGAACTTCTTCAACCAGACCCAATTTGACGCCCTCAAGGGCGACATGATCGTCCTGCCCCCGCCGAATCTTGGCGTCAAGCCCGTCGTGGGTGGAGGCTCCTGGCAGTGGGCCATGTCAAGCTCCTGCAACGCCAAGACTGGGGCGAATGCGTTCCTCAAGTTCATGGCCCAGACCAAGTACTTCAAGATGTTCTCCGACACGTTGTCCAACCTTCCAGTCACTGCCGCAGCGACGAAGGTCTCAAAGGTGTTCGGCCCTGGCACTGACATGAACATCGCTGCGGTCCTCTCCGCCAAGTACGCGGTGATTCGGCCGCCGACGCCGGCATATCCGGTCATCGCGAAGGTCTTTGAGGCAGCACTGAAGAACATCATCAATGGGGCTGACGTGCAGAGCGAACTGGACAATGCGGTGAACCAGATCGATCAGAATCTTCAGGACAACCACTACTACGGATTCTGACGCTCAACAACGTTGGGTGCGCGGATGCCTCCTCGGCGTCCGCGCACCCCGCGGAGCGATCCTTCAGGGAGTCGATCAATGGCCACTCGCATGTCCGATGCCCGGCGGACACTCAATCAGTCAGTTCGCATCGAACGTCGATCCGCAACACTGCTTGCCGCACCTGCAGTCTTACTGCTCACCGTATTCACCGTCGTGCCCATCCTGTTTGCACTGACCCTTGGCTTCACGAATGCGCAGTTGCTGAGCCCCCAAGCACCGCAATTCGTGGGACTGACGAACTTCAGCCGACTCCTTGGAGTGGGGGAGGTGACGCTGCACGCACAGCGGGATCCGCAGGGTCACATCGTGACCGCACCAAACGGCGATGTGGTCTACGAGCGACTGAACACATATACCAGCATCAACAGCAAGTACCCGAACCTGCGTGGCAAGGAGGAGTGGTTCCGCTTTGGCGAGAATCGACAGGCCGGAACGGTCAATGTCGTGGTCGCCGGTGATCCGCTGTTCTGGCAATCGCTGCGGAACACGCTGTTCTTTGCACTGGTCGTGGTTCCGGTGCAGGGTGGTCTCGGTCTCCTATTGGCCCTACTCGTCAATGAGCGAATCCGGGGACGCAACTTCTTCCGGACGATCTACTTCATTCCAACGCTCACGAGCATGGTGGTGATCTCCATGCTGTGGGGATTCATGTACCAGCCGTCGGGCATGTTCAACAAGGTTCTCCAGCACGTCATTCCTGGATTCCAACCCATCGATTGGCTGAACGACACAAGGACGGCGATGCCCGCCATCATCGTGCTCTCCATCTGGCAGGCGGTCGGCTATCACATGATCATCTGGCTTGGTGGGCTTCAGACGATCCCGGGTGAGATCTACGAGGCCGCTCGCGTTGACGGTGCCAACAAGTGGCATGAGATTCGGTACGTGACCCTCCCTGGCTTGCGACACACATTCGTCTTCGTCCTCATCACGATCACCATTGCTGCCTTGGGACTGTTCACGCAGATCAATGTCCTGACGCAGGGCGGACCGCTGGGGACCACGTCAACGCTCGTCTACCAGTCGGTCCTACACGGCTACCAGCGGCAGGAGATCGGGTATGGCTCCGCCATCTCGTTCGTCTTCTTCTTCATGGTGCTTGGCATCGCCCTCTTCCAGCGCTTCATCACCCGGAGGATCGATCAATGAAGCTTCTCTTCGGCCTGCTCAAGTATGCGGCGGCCATACTCTTGACGATCGTCTTTGTCTTCCCGCTCGTCTTCATGGTGATGGCAAGCCTCAAGCCTGACTACAACCTGCTGCAGGATGTTGGGTCCATTCGATCATTTCTCCCGGTTGGCCCAATCTCATTGCAGAACTATCAGGGTGTCTTCGACCGAGTCCCATTCCTCCGGTTCCTCTTCAATTCGCTCTTCGTTGCGACAACGACCACTGTTCTGGGTCTTCTCGTGAATTCAATGCTTGGCTTTGCGTTGGCGGTGATGAAATGGCGCGGGAAGAACGTGGTCTTCGCCATGATCATTTCAACACTCATCCTTCCCTTCGAAGTGATCGCCATTCCTTTGCTCTATCTCATGGCGAAGCTTCCGTGGATCAGCTTTGACGGTGGTCTGCACCTGACGCAGGGCATGTTCAACAGTTATCAGGTCCAGATCCTCCCCTTCATCGCGAATGCCATCGGGATCTTCCTCTTCATGCAGTACTTCAAGACGCTCCCCAAGGAACTGGAGGAGTCGGCGCGCATTGATGGCGCCTCCTGGTTCAGGATCTACGCAAGGATCGCGATGCCGCTTGCGGGCCCTGCGATCGGCACCGTGTCCATCCTCACGTTCTTGCCGATGATGAACTCGTACTTGTGGCCGATCATGACGATCCAAGACGAAAGCTATCGTCCGGTGATGGTCGGATTGCAGTACTTCTACGTCAACTGGGGTACTGCGTGGGGCCAGATCATGGCGTACCTCACCCTGCTCACCGTCCCCGTCGTGATCCTGTTCCTTTTCATGCAGCGGTTCTTCGTTGGAAGCATCGCAGCCGTTGGCGTCAAGGGTTGATCGGGTCAACGTGATGTCCGAAGCTTCAACGCGCGCTGTGACCACCTTCCAGCGCCCGCACGTTCATTTCACGCCTCATCAGTACTGGATGAATGATCCCAACGGCCTCATCTGGCTGGAGGGTGAGTACCACCTCTTCTTCCAGCACAACCCGCACGGCAATGAGTGGGGACATATGTCGTGGGGACACGCTGTGAGCCGTGACTTGCTGTCATGGACGGAATTGCCGGTTGCCATCTGGCATGACGATCTCGAGGGTGTCTTCTCGGGCAGCGTCGTCTACGACGCGCAGAACACCTCGGGCCTCGGCTCGATGGCCCAACCGGCACTCATCGCCATTTACACGAGCGCCCTGGTCGAGGAACCACAACTGCAGCGACAGTCCATCGCCTACTCAACAGATCGTGGCCGGACGTGGACGAAGTACGAAGGCAACCCGGTTCTGGATGAAGGTCTCCGCGACTTTCGCGATCCCTTGGTGCGCTGGGACCCGAGGCAAGAGCGCTGGGTCATGGTCTTGGCTCGTTCCAGCGAGCAGCGGATTGGGATCTACAGCTCTGCAGACCTGCTGACGTGGCGGCATGAGTCTGACTTCGGGCCAGCGGGTGCGATCGATGGCGCCTGGGAGTGTCCGGATCTATTCGAGCTTCCCCTCGTCGATGATCCATCGAAGACGCGCTGGATTCTCATCGTGAGTTTGAACCCTGGCGGTCCGCACGGCGGATCCGGGACGCAGTACTTCATCGGGGACTTCGACGGGCAACGCTTTGTGCCTGACTCCTTCGATGCGCAGTGGGCAGACTTCGGCACCGAGAACTATGCCGGTGTCACCTTCAATGACGAACCGGAAGGTCGTCGCATTCTCATCGGCTGGATGAACACCTGGCAGTCAGCAAGACGGCCCGTTGTCACGCCATGGAATGGGATGATGACGCTCCCCCGGGAACTGCACCTCGCACGGGATTCGCGAGGGCTCCGTCTCTCTATGACGCCAGTAGCTGAAGTCGAGGCCAGACGGGGCGAAGCGATCATGCCCGATGTACTGAACAGCGATGGAGGGTTCAGCTGGCAGGTTGCACATGCGGCATACGACCTGAAACTCGACCTCGCCGTGAATGAGCAAACTGAGTTGTGTGTTGAAGTCGAGGGTGAAGACCAAGTATCTGTCCGCTACTGCGTTCGCAGCGGCCGTATGCATGTCAGCCGGGCGGGTTCAGGGATCGTCCCAGAGGAGTTTGAGGTCTTCCTGACCGAGGAGCCAAGTGACTCCCGAAGCATTCGCGTGATCTTTGATCATGGATCCATTGAATGGTTCGTCGATTCGAAGGCCGTCACTATCGGAATCCCGACTGCGTTGGAACGCTTGACCATCACGGGATCGTCAGTGGTCGGCATTGGCGCAGCGCACCTCTACCCGCTCTCCTGAGGGGTGAAGCCTGCGACGGAGCGTCGAGGGTTGTCGTCCACATCGTGAGCAAATCGTGAGGACACGGTGACGTCGTCGGGAAGCAGCCGGGGCAGTCTGGGCCTTGTCCTCGGGAAACCGGGAACACGCCGGAGGGAGTCCTCACCGGACTTCGGATCCGACATCACGGTCGCACCTCGCGCAGGGCGGCCCCCGCAAGGGGCTGTGGCGTCGCGGGGCGGTACGGGCGTCGGGTTCGTCGCATCCGTCCATGACGTCGGGTGCACTCCACGGCCGGGTGGGTGTCCTGACCCGTTCCCACATCCGCGCCACACCCTCGCGATGCGACCTCCGGCACTCGATCGACACATGCACCAGAGGAGTCACACCATGACCCAGAGCCTCATTGCCCGGCACCGCTTCCTGGAGCCCCTCCACGACCTGCTCGGCGCAGATGTGCGCGACTGGTTCGTCGGCGTCGATCGCATGATCGATGAGATGTCGGCCAAGTGGGAGGACGCGCTTGCCGGATTCAACGGTGCGGTGCACTCATCCATCGATCGTGTCGATGACACCCACTACCGCGTCACCGTGACGGTCCCCGGCTACGCCAAGGAGGACCTGACGGTGAAGATCGTGGATGAGGACGAGCTCGTCATCAGTGGCACTCGCGAATCCACCGAGAAGGACGAGGAGCGCAAGGCGAACTTCGAGCAGCGCTACCTCCTGGCAGAGCACATGCACGTCGACGGCGCCGCATTCGCCGACGGCACGCTCACCATCGACGTCTCCTTCCCCGAACCCCCACGGGCCGAGGAGACGCTGGTCACCATCGCGTGACCGAAGACCGGATGCCGCTGGCGTCCCGACGACCGCCCCGGTCGTGCGGCTCCCCACGGCTCCGGTCGGGGGCGGGGGTGCCCGTCGAGAGACGGACACCCCCGTCGCGCTGCCCGCACCCACACGATCCGCCCGAGGAGGGCTGCCATGCACATCGCCGACACCGGCCCGGCACCGCTCGTCACCGCGATCGAGCGTCTCGCGCGTGAGAACGCGGACTTCCGCAGCACGCTGTGGACGGGCACCAACCTGCAGATCACGCTCATGTCCATCTTGCCCGGCGCCGACATTGGCCTCGAGCAGCACCTCACCCATGACCAGTTGCTGTGCATCGTGCGCGGCACCGCGCGCGTGCGCATGGGCCATGACGTCGACTCCCTGCAGGAGTGGTACGCGTCACCGGGTGATGTCGTCGTCGTTCCCGCCGGCATGTGGCATGACCTCGTGAGCCTCGACCCGGAACCGCTTCGCCTGTACTCCGTCTATGCCCCGCCCCAGCACGCGCACGGCACCATCCATGTGAGCCGCGACGCCGCCCTGGCCGCGGAGGCCCCGCGCCCGAGCTGACGGCCAGTGCTGGCCGACCCGCCCTGGCCGCCCGCTGCCCGTCACTGCTCGATGAGCAGTTGCTCCTCGACGGCGGCACGCATGTGCACGAGCTCGACCGCATGGGCGTCAAGGGCGCGATCCTCATCCGTCACCGGCACCCACGAGCGCACCGGCACCGGGCG
>JAKAIC010000007.1 GCA_021814565.1 Actinomycetes bacterium
GGTGGTGCTGCTGCCGGTACGCACGCGGGCGGTGACGGTGGTGGCGACGTCGGAGTAGAGCAGAGCCGTGGCTTCCGAGACGGTGGGATCCACGGTGACGGAGGCAGCCCGGTAGATAGGACTCAACATGGCCTCGGAGGCCAGGTCAGGGCCACCCTTGATGGCGATGTCGCTGGTGATGCCCGACAGGATCTCGGCATCCGCTTGCACCAGCACCATCACATCCCCGACCAATGCCGCATCGGGAAGCGGGATGCGCAGGAGCTTGTCCGCGTCGAGTGTGAGGTTCTCGGCGCCAGCCAGCGGGTACACCCCATCGCTGGTGACGAGCGACACTCGTGCCGCCGTCGGCGACCCCGGTGACAGCAGGCCCAGCACAGCGTTGGTGGTGCCATTGGGGATCACGCCCACCAGGTCCGAGGCCAGCGGCGAACTGACGGGCGAGATGACGTCAATGCCCAACGATGACAAGGCCCGCTGTCCGCGGCTGAGGATGGCGGAAGTCACCTGGCCGCCATTCGCCGTCACATGCACCGCGAACATGGCACGGTCGGGCTCCAGCTGGGCGAGGGAGATCTGCTTCACCGAGCGGGGCGGGATCTCGATGCCATGCAGCGATCGGGCGCTGGACTTGCCGCTTTCCGACCACACCTCGAGGTCGACGTCGGCGGTGGTGTCGTCGACATTGGCGATGCTCAGCACATCGGTGCGCCCCACGGTGCTGGCGCCGCCCACCAGCCATTGCGAACTGGTCGGAGGCTGGCAACTGTAGGTCGCGTAACCCCTGGTGGTGCTGGAGCTCCCGGCGATGCTGGCGTCGGCCATGAGTTGCGAGGCGGCAGAGCCACTGGCGCTGAAGACGGCCGCGGCCGAGTGCCTGACGGCAGTGCTCGTAACTCCATGGGCGGTGATGTTGAGGTTGACGGGCTGGCGCGCCTGCAGTTGCAGCGAGGCGGAATGCGCCCCCGCCAGTAACGCCCCCTTGACGGCGATGCTCAGGCCCGGTGAGTCCGCGGGCAGGGTGGGGCACACCAGGCTCAGTGAGGAGATCGGCACCACCACGGTGCTGGCAGCCGGTGGGGTTCTGGGCATCGCCAGTTGGCCCCCCACCGTGAGCACCGCCATGGCGCCGATGAGGATGATGGAGCGGGAGACTGGACGCCGCCACCAGCTGGAGAAGGTCATGGCGCCATCACCTCCGCATCGGCATCGGTGAAGGGACGGTAGCTGGGGAGTGCCAACAGCAGGAGTCCGATGAGGGCCAGCAGGGCGAAGGTGAGCGCACCCAGCCGCTGCCCATGCTGGTACTCCACGGTGAGCTGGCCATGGGCACCGCTGGGGATCTTCCAGGCCTGCCGCCAGGACGTGGAATACGAGGCTGCAGGTGCGAGGGGCTTGCCGTCCAGGCTGGCCAACCAGGCGCCCGCAGGCTCAGCAATGCTCACGATGCGATTGGAGCCCGCTGCATCGAGTTGCGTGCTGCCGGAGAGCGTCTGGCCGACGGTGTAGTCCAACGGATCCACCACCGGCTGCGCCGATTCGAACCAGGTGAGGGCGAAACGCTGATTGGGTGCCTGCACCTCCCAGGTCGATGTGGATCCGCGCGTCCCGCCCGCCAGTCGCCGCAATCCCACCGCGCCATCGAGCGCCTGGATCATCGCCGGGTCACCATCTCCCACCGTGACGTACATGATGCCCATGGCGGCGAGCCGTTGCGCGTCCGTGCGGTCACGGCCCGAAAGCATCGAGCCGACAATGGTCTTGAGGTCGCTGTTCGCGACATTGCGCGCCACATCCGCATCGCCGATGGTGGCGTCGTGGCCGTCGTAGACCGAGAACCGCACGATGCCCGCACTGTCACGGTGCAGCGAGAGCACACGGATCGACATCGGCATCGAGGTCTTGGCCAGGACGAAGGCCGGGATGGCCGAGACCTCCGTGCGCCGTACAGGCGAATCCCCGTTGCGCCACAACCAGGATCCCGCGCTCAGGACCGGAGCCAGCAGCACCCCGAAGGTGAGTGCGATAGTGACCACCTGACGCCAGCTGAAGGTGGCACGCGACAGCGATTCGGCCAGACCGTCCGTGACGGAGGCGATCACCAGGAGCAGTGCCAGACCCAGCGCGATGGTGAAAGGGCCGGCCCAGCGCTGCAGCGTGGACCCCGTACTGGGATCATCGACCTTCCACCAAGCGGTGAGCACGGTGAGGAGTACGTAGGAGCCGAACATGGTGACCGCGACGGTCCAGCCCAGCACAATGCGTCGGGTACGCCGCTTCTGCACCAGCGCACCCATGGCAGCGAGCAACAGTCCCGCTGTGCTGTACAGCCACGGTGAGGCTGCGCCACCCGGCTGCAGCAACAGGACGTGGAAGAAGGTCTGGTCGGCAGCGTTCGGTACATCCGCCCCGGTACCCCTCAGCAAAGAGGACGGTTGTGCGATCCACTCCAGGGACAGCGGGAAGAGCACCAGCCAGGCCGACACCGCCATGAAGGCCAGACGCACACGCTGGATACGCAGTCGACGCCAGAAGAGGCCGGAGATGGACGCCCAGACGACGAAGAAGACCCAGGCCACAGGGACCCAGGCGGCAGTGAAGGCCACCGCCAGTGCCATGGCGGCGGCCCGCTGCCACGACTCGTCGCAACGCCAAGCCAGGCGCAGCAGCATGGGCAGCGCGATGGCGAGCACGATGGAACCGAGGCGACCCGAGGACACCGCGATGAGCAGCCCCGGCAGCAGCGCATAGGTCGCCGCGAAGAAGGCGCGGGGCTCTGCCTGCGGCATCAGCGGACGTGCCGCCAGATGTGCGGAGAGGCCGGCAAGCGGAACACCGAGCACCAGCAGGGCACCGACGGCCGCACTGACATTGCCGCCGAAGAGCCAGGACCACATGGCGAGCAGCGGCATCCAGGCCGGGGTCGGTGCGTTCGAGCCCAGGCCGACCCGGTGCCAGTCACTGAAATAGGCCCGGAAGAGGTCGCCCGCACCGCCGTCCGCGGGCAGCAGACTCCCGCCCTGGAGGACGCCACTCCCCCAGGTGTTGCGGGTGCCCAGCACGCCGATGATGAGCAGGCCCACGAAGAGCAGGGTCCCGGGCCGCCGCCACACATGGCGCAGGAAGGACTGTCGCCTACTGCGCGTGAGCACAATGGGCTCCTCTGACTGTGCCTCAGCCGCATCCTCGGCATCGTCAACGACCTCGACCACATCGAACACATCGCTGCCTGCCCAGACCTCCAGCAGATCATCGAGCTTCTCCACCGCCACCGTGGCCACCAGATCCACGCCGTGCCACATCTGCTCGGCGATGCTGGGACGCAGACGGCGCGGCGCGCGCACCGGAATGACACCACGGGATTCGATCTCCCGAAGCAGGAGCATGGGATTGGTGACGAAGGCGAACAATGCGCGCAGCTCGTCGCCGGAATCGCGCGGGTCTTTGCCCACGAAGTAGACCAGGGCACGCAACAAGCTGGCGAGCACCAGCCGGAGGAGGGTGAAGGGCCGGGCCAGAGCGGGCGCGTGGATGTAGGCCGTGGCCAGCGAGACCTCCCGCCCGATGCGATGGGCGCTGCCACGACGCACATCCTGCGAGCGCACGTCGTGCGTGGCTGCCTCGCGATGGGCCATCTCCGCCTGCGGCACCACGCGTACGCGATACCCGTGCTCCCAGGCCCGCCAGCAGAAGTCGATGTCATCGCGGTAGAAGGCGAATATGGCACGCATGCCCTGCAGTGTCTGCCAGACGTCTCGGCGGATGAGCATGCCCGCCGAACTGACCGCGAGCACCTCCTCGGTCTCTACATACTGGCCCTGATCGCGCTCGCCGTGTTCCACCCGTGGGTCACGATGCCCGCTGCCGGTCAGGGTGATGCCGACGTCCTGCAGTTTCGAGGAGTCGTTCCAGCCCACACTCTTGCAGCCCAGGATGCCGGCATCCGGATGCAATTCGCTGGCGCGCAGGAGCGCGGCTAGGGCTTCCGGCGCAGGCGCCGAATCGTCGTGGATAACCCAGATCCAGGCATCGTCGTAGGTCTCGATTCCGTCCTGCGAGGCTTCGGCGCCTCCCACTGCAACGTCGGGCAGGGTGGAGATGACGCGGGCCAGGCTGCTGCCGAAGGCCTGATCGCGCGGTGCGGTCATGACGGTGCGCAGCATGGCGCCGGCATTGGCCAGGATCTCCAGGGTGCCGTCGACGCTGCCCGTGTCGATGACATTCACGGAATCGGGTTGCACCGTCGAGCTGCGCAGTGCGGCCAGGGTACGAGGCAGCCAGCGCACGCCATCATGGGTCACGAGCGCGACGTCGACGCGATGGCGGCGGGCGATTTCCGAGGGCAATTCCATGCCCTCGGCGAAGAAGTCGTCGACGAAGGCAGGGAAATCAGTCATGGCGTGGAAAGCCTAGGCGGTGCACGGCGTCAGGCGTCATCGACGTTGTTCGGATCCGGTTTGCCCGATTCACCGTCGCCGGACACCGACGACGGCCGAACTTCAGCTGGCGAGCTTGCGCAGACGGCGGCGTTCGCGCTCGGACAGACCGCCCCAGATGCCGAACCGCTCATCATTGGCGAGTGCGTACTCGAGGCACTCGACACGGACATCGCAGGAGAGGCAAACTTTCTTGGCCTCGCGCGTGGAGCCACCCTTCTCGGGGAAGAACGACTCCGGATCGGTCTGAGCGCAGAGCGAACGCTCCTGCCACTGCAGCAGCGGATCGGTGACGACCACGTCCCCCATACATCCTCCTGAAGCACCTGGTGCGGCGGCGCGCCGTTGCTGCGAATTACACGCTTGTTATTGCCCGTTAGTCAAGCCCTGATGCGAAGAATCCATCGGAACAAAGGACGATTGGCCCTATTCCCCGTGGGGTCTTGGTGCTGCCCCCACAACACGTCAGGTGCGATCGGTGCTGAACCGTACCGCGGTATCCCCGATGACCGCGTCCGGGAAGATGCGCACACCCGGCGCGAACTCGTTGTTGGCGCCAATATGGGCACGATTGGCGACGACCCCCTCGACGCAGGAGGTGCCAGGACCGATGAAGGCATCGCGACCGATGATGGAGTCGATGACGATGGCGCCTTCGGCGATATGCGCGCCCTCCATCACCACACTGCCCCGCACCAGGGCGTCCTCATCGACAAAGGCGCCATCGCCCAGGCAACTGCCGCCATCAACCCTCGCGCTGGGATCCACCGATGCGCTGCCGAGGATGAGCGACTGCCCCACGGCCGTCACCGCCGGCGAGGGTGCGATGCCGGTGACGAGGTCCCGCGAACCGCGAGCGAAGGCCAGAGGATTGCCCAGATCCAGCCAGTACGCGTCTTCCACCCAACCCAGCACCGGCGCCTGACGGGCCAGCAGTGCGGGGAAAGTCTCGCGCTCGACGGACACCGGCCGGCCAGTGGGGATGGCGTCGATGACGTGCCGGGAGAACACATAACAGCCGGCGTTGATCTGATGGGTGACGATCTCCTCCGGCGTCTGGGGCTTCTCAAGGAAGGCCGTGACGCGGTTCTCGGCATCCGTGGGCACCAGGCCGAAGGGGCGGGGGTCGTCGACGTTGATGAGGTGGAGCGTGACATCAGCCTGCTGCTGCCGGTGGTGAGCCACCTGCCCTGCCATGTCGTGGCCACTCAGCACATCACCGTTGAGGATCAGCACGGGATCGTGGGGGCCGGATTGCAGGGCATCCAGCACATTGCGGATGGCCCCACCTGTACCCAGCGGCACCCTCTCGGTCACGCACACCAACTCCACACCGAATCGGGAACCATCGCCGAAGTACTCCTCGAACACCTCCGCCCGATAGGAGGTGCCCAGGATGACGCGCGTCACGCCTGCTTCACGCAGCCTTGCGATCTGGTGTTCGGTGCACGGCTTGCCGGCAACGGGCAGCATGGGCTTCGGGGTCTCGATTGTGAGAGGACGCAAACGCGTTCCCTGGCCACCGACGAGGAGGATCGCTTCAAGCACGGGCCAATGGTGGCACAGCCGTCGCGGTCCACTGCGCTCCGGCGCCGTCCGCCCGCGGACCGCACCCTGCGCGGGTCAACGGTTGCGGAGCGGCGCGATGCTCGACGCATCCACGCCGACGCGGAAGACCAGTGTCAGGGCGGGGAGGCGTGGAATCAGGGCCATAAGTTCATCGGGCAACAGGCCGCCGGCACTGTCGATGGTGGTTGCCGTGGTGGACTCGGCTGAGGGCGGCGGATCGATGAAGAAACAGGGAAGCCCACTCCCCGCCGCAATCAGCAGGGACGCGGTCGGTGCCTGCGGACTGGCGACCACCACAGCCGCAGTCGAGGAGTCGAAGACCTGCGAACTCGCCACAATCGAGGCCAGAGTGAGGTCGCTCGTGGTGAGGCGCGTGACGTCGCTGGCGAGACCGGCCACCAGAGCATCGGGCAGCACGTCGGCAGAGCCCACCACCGTGGCTGAGGTCGGCGCTCGCGCAGCTAGGTAGGACGACAAGTCGCTCGACATGGCAGCCCCGTCAAGCATGAGCAAGGGCGCGTGCGCGCGTGCCGCCAGCGAGACGGCCAAGGGCTGCGATCGGGCATCCTGCTGCGATACCAGCACCACCGAGCTGCCGGCGCCGGGCGGCAGCGCGTCGGCAAGCCGCACCGACAGGGCAGAGGCCGTCGGCGCATCGATACTGACACTGGCGATCCTCAGTGCGACCAGTGCCGCCACCAACGAGGGTGGGATGCGCCCGATCAGCACGACCTGTGTGGCGTCGCGGCGCCGAAGCTCGTTCCTGATGGCAGCATCGAGTGTGGCCCCGGTGTTGATGAACAGTCCCGCGCCGCGGGCACCGGCATAGGCCGAGGCCAGCGCCAGCACGGGGTTGGACGCCGCCGCGCTGGCCGAGTCACTCTGCGCCGCCTGCAGTAGCACCACGGTGGACGAGATGGCCCCGGGCAGCCGGGCACCGACACTGGTGGTGCCTGCCGACATCTGCATGGCGGATGCCGCCGCGCTTGAGGTGGGGACCTCGGTGTCCACGCGCCAGATCCACACCGATGGGATGCCCCGTGCCAGCACCTCGGCATCGGAGAGCCCGGAGTTGAGCCGCGACTTCAACGTCTCCGCCCCCAATGTGAAGCGTTGGCCGGAGGAGGAGATGGCCGTCGCAACGTCCACCGCACCCGACGCATAGCGATTCGACAGGTCAAGATAGGCAACGTCGGGAGCCCCGAAGGCGGCAGCCAGCTGCGCCTGGCTGAAGGAGCGTGGCACCCACCGTGACACACTGGATGCTGCGTAGGTGAGCGACCACGGGTCATCGACACTGCGCGTGTATGACAGTGGCGCACCACCCCAGACATCCTCATTGTTCTGCGTCTTGCCGCCGTCCGCCGCCGAGTAGTAGGCGGAGACCACCTGCCCACCGACGGTGAGCGCCAGGCCCTCGCCGTCGGAAACGGCCGTGCCGTCCACGGCTGCCTTCCAGCGCGCGCCGGCCCCTCCGGACTCAGCGAGCTTGGAGTAACCGGTGAAGTTCTGGTCACGCGGATCGTCATAGACATTGCAGCCGCAGGCGCTGCGGATGCCCGCCCGCACTCGCTTGTAGGCATAGGAGCGCGCGGTGATGATCTGGGCCTGTATGGCCGCAGCCGGCCAGGAGGAACTGACCTCCGAGATGCCGTAGAGGTATTCGTCGTGCAGCCGCAGGATGTTGTTCACCTGCAGGCCCAGGTTCAGGGCACCGGAGAGCTTGGCGACCGTGACCGTCACGTAGCCGTATCGGTATCGACCGCCCCTGGCGATGGACACCCCCGGCCCCGCCACACGCAAGAGGGCAGGACCGCCGGTGGCCGTGCCCGAATCGCGGTTGCCGGGCCAGCGGAAGGTCAGCGATGTGGTGGTGAAGGCCGGCACCGGCGTGGCACCGGAGACCGACACCGCGATCCTGCCCGCCAGGTAGCGCGTGGTGACCACATCGTTGATGGGGAGCAGATGCACCGTGCCATCCGCCGCCGTGAGTTCCAAGGTGGAAGCGGGGTCACCCAAGGATTCGAGCCGGAACGACTGCGAGGCCACGCGGGACGAGAGCGAGACATTCACGTCCATGGTGTCGACGATGGGCGCAACCACGCTGCCGGTGAAGTAGTGCTGCAGGATCTGCGTGGCGGTGTTGCCCTCCTTGGCCATTCCATACGCCCCCCACTGCGACATTCCCACACCATGACCGAAGCCGCTTCCCGAGAAGGTGAACTGCGCGGGGACCACCACCGGTGCAGCCGGCTTCATGGGCAATGCGGGCAGCGCACCGATGGCACCCCGATCGCCGATGAGGCGTCCGACGGCGATGGCAGTTGCCCTCGATATTCGTGGTGAGATCACGATGCCGGTGATATCGGCACGCGCCGTCAGCCACAGCTGCTGTGCGGTCGGGAGCCCGCCCGGGGCAATCAGCAATTGCCGTTGCCCCCACTGGGCCTGTGCAATGAGCGCCAAGGGATCGGCGCTCTGTGCGCTGTCGAGCACCAGTGCTGGCTTGCCCACGGGCAGGGCGCGCGCCAGCACGAAGGAGGTCGAAGCGAGGTCCTTGCCGATGATGCGCGTGACGCCAGGCAAGGCGGCCAGGGAGCGATCGGAAAGCTGGTTGCTGTCGCCGATAGCCACGCCACCCAGCAGCCGCAGGCTTCTTATGGCAGATGCGGTGGCCCTCGAAGGTGTGCGCCCGGCATCCAGCAGCGGGACTCCGAGAGCGTTGGCGTAGGCCGTGGCCACAGCGATCATCGCGGGATCCCCGGCGAGTGACACATAGGTGGCGGTGCTGGATTCCGCTGGCTTCAGGCGGGCCGCGATCAAGGCTGCCGTGGCCGCCCGGTCAGCGCCACCGATGCGCACCACGGTGATACGCCGTGCCCGCAGCACGCGATCGACGGTGCTGCTCACCGCAGCCGGAGAGCCGATGACAACCGCCTTCATGCGATGCCTGGCCAGTGCCGTCGCCAGCGAGGCGAGCGACGCCGTCCTGGTGAGCAACACCAGTGGCAACTTGAAGCGGTGTGCATAGCTGGAGGCGATGGCGGCGTTGCCAACGTCCGTGGCGCTGCCGATGACCGCACTGCCGGATCTCGATGCTGCGAGATCCACGAGACCCTGATGGAAGACATCCAAGCGGCCGAAGCCGGACACCAGGGAGCAGATCCGCTCGCCAGCGGTGCCGGACACCGTGAAAGTCTGCTCCACCGGAGCGGCGATCGCTGCGCCGCCGCTGTCGAGCAGGGTCACGCGAACGCGGTACTCGCCCGCTGTCAGGGCCACGCTCTGCGTGTCGACGCCGTCCCACTGCACGGAGAAAGGTGAAGACGACGCGTAGCCGTTCAGGGTGCGCAGCGCGTCGCCACCACAGACCGACACCACGTCGACGCGCCAGTAGGCGGGCTGATTGGTGGTGACGGTGATATTCAGTGGCTGGCCAGGGGTCACCACCTGACTTGAGAGGCTGACCCCGGTGATGGCCGCTGCGGAAGGCGCAGCCAGGGCCGAGGTGGGCAGACAGAGCACGGTCGCCAGGGCGACGGTCAGGAGGGCCCGGATGCGCACGGCGATCAGTGTTCCATGCGCTTGTCGGCCGCCCGCGCAGACATGGCGTTCTCACAGCAAACACTTGGAAAGGCCTTGCACACATGCCGCAACCGCTGCTCCCGGGTGCCGGCCTTCGTAAGCAGTGTGTCAGCCTCGGAGCATTTGCGACCGTCCCGACGCTTCCCCGTCAAGCGATCGCCTTTGCACGATTACCCTTGGTCCATGCATCTTCCCCGCAGTAGAGGCGGACGCGCAGGGCTGGTGGGCCTGGCCGTTGTCGTTCTCATTGCGGGCGCAGGCTTCGTGGCCGTGCGCAAGCTCAGCGGCAACATCACCGCCATCGACCTCACCAAGGGTCTTGGCAAGCGCCCCACCAAGGCAGCACAGGTGGTGGACACCGACGCCATGAACATTCTGGTTATGGGCTCCGATGCGCGTGCCGGCCAGGGCGCCGGATTCGGCAAGGCATCCGTCTACGGGTCATCCGCGCGCTCCGACACCACCCTGCTGGTGCATCTCTACAAAGGCCACCAACAGGCACTGGTGGTGAGCATTCCGCGCGATTCGCTGGTCACCATCCCCGCCTGCTTGCGTGCCGATGGTTCCAGCACTGCGCCCTGGACCACCAAGATCAATGCCGCGTTCTCGGAAGCCGGTCCCGCCTGCACCATCAAGACCGTTGAACAACTCACGGGCGTGTTCATCGATCACTACGTGGTGGTGGACTTCCGCGGTTTCCAGAAGATGGTGGACGCAGTCGGCGGCGTGCAGGTGTGCCTGACCAAGGCGGTGCAGGACTCCAAGTCGCATCTCGATCTCCCCGCCGGCACCAGCCTGCTCGACGGCAAGACGGCACTGGCCTTCGTCCGTACGCGTTATTCCATGGGGGACGGCAGCGACACCGCGCGCATCCGCCGGCAACAGGGTTTCATCGCGGCACTGACGCGCAAGGTCAAGAGCGCCGGTGTCCTGCTCAATCCGGTGAAGCTCTTCAATCTGCTCGACGCCGCCACCTCCTCGCTCACCATGGATCCCGCGTTCGCTTCGCTCACCGAGTTGCAATCGGTGGCGCTGAGCCTGCGTTCGCTGAAGGCCAAGGACCTGCGTTTTGTCACGGTGCCCGCCAGCCCTGATGGTTCGGGCAATGTGGTGTGGACCAGCCGGGCCACGGAACTGTGGACTGCGATCAAGAACGACACGGTGTGGCCGGAGCCCGGCACGCTGGGCTTCGACGGCAAGCCACTCACGGTGGACCCCAGCGCCGTCAGCATCGATGTGGTGAACGGCGGCGGTGCGGCCCTGGTCGGTGCCAGTGACTCCATGACCGCGCTCGGGTACAGCGTCCACTCCAAGACCGACACCAAGACCCCGCTCGCGACCACCTCCATAACTGCCGGCCCCAACGGCCTGGAGTCCGCACGCACCGTCGCCGCCGCCCTCGGCATCAGCAATATCACTGTTGATTCGGCCACGGTGAGCTCGCGTGTGACGCTGACCATCGGTCGCAACTGGACGGATCCCAAGGCGGTAGTGGTGAATCCCGTCTTCAAGGACGCCAACTCCACATCCATCTACGGCCCCAGCGCGGGGATCACGGGCGACAACAACGCCTGCACCCGGGTCTGACTCAGCCGCGAACAGCCATCACGAATTCATCCTGAGCACGTTGCCAGTTGTAGTGCTCCCGCACTCTGGCGAAGGCGGCACGGGTCTTGGCCTCGCGATACTCCTCGGAATCACACAGCGCGATGACCGCTGCCGCCGCGGCCGGTGCGACGCCATCGAAGGACGGCAGCAGCACACCGTCCTCGGCCAGCACCGAGCGCGACAGCGGTAGCGGCGTCGCCACCACTGCGGCGCCAGCGGCCATGTATTCCAGGATCTTGGTGGGCATCGAATGTCGGTAGTTCGGAAGATCCTGCAGCAGGGCCAGACCGACCATCGATTGCTCGACTTCCAGCATGGCCTCGGCGTTGGGCAGGGCGCCGTCCCAGCGCACATTCGGGGTGGCGCCGATACGAACACGGTCCTCGGCACTCTGAGCCTCGCCGATCAGGCGCAGCGTGATGCCATGCTCTGCCAGGACCGGGGCCATCTCCAGCATGGCATCGAGGCCACGTGCACGGGTGATGGAGCCGACGTAGATGGCCTGCCGTTGGCGGGCCCGGGTGGGGAACGAGTCGGGCACCGGTGGCAGATTCAACACCACCTGATGATCGCGCGAGAAGCGCTGCGCATAGGCACTCTCCGCCAACAACAAAGTGGCCCGTCGCTCCGCCCAGTGCTCGAGGAGATGCACAGCAGGGACCAGCAGCCTGCGCAGCAGCGGCGGCAGATAGGCCTTGACCTCCAGTGCAGCAGCCAGGTCCTCGTGCACATCCCAGATGACACGCACCTTCAGTCGCTGCAGTTCACGCCAGGGAAGGACGAGCAGCAATTCCGGGTCGTGGATTACGAGTGCCTGCGCCCCCGGCGCGAGCGCGGAGATGCGGGCGCGGGCCGCGCGCCAGGCCGACCAGCGCCGTCGACCCACGGCTCGCGGGATGGCGATGCGCTGGTACGCGGGGTCGTCCAAGTAGTGGTGTGTCCAGGGCGCGATGGCCACCACCTGCACACCTGCTTCGCGCAAGGCGCCGATCTGGCGGCGGAAGATGCGTGCGTCCGTGGTGTGGTGCACGACGGTACAGACCAGGACGCGCACTAGCGTTTCCTGGCAGTGCCAAGGTATTCCTCGTACATCGGCAGCACGTCGGCGGTGCGGCCCGCAGCACGAACGACACCGCGCTCCAGCCAGATGCAGGTCTTGGTCGTCTCCTCGATGGTCGCGGCGTTGTGGTTGACCTGGATCACGGCACCCGCCGCTCGCTGGATCTCCGCCAGTCGGGCCTCTGCAGCGGCCCGGAATTTGGAGTCACCGACGCCGAGAGCCTCGTCGACGAGCAGGATCTCGGGCGTGCGCGCGGTGGCAATGCCGAACTTCAGGCGCGCCTTCATGCCCGATGAGTAGGTGCGCACGGGCAGGTGGATGGAGTCCTTGAGGCCGGAGACCTCAATCACCTTGGGATAGAACTCCGTGACCTCCTCCGGTGAGAGCCCCAAGGCCAGCAGTCCCAGCCGGATGTTCCGGGAACCGCTGAGATCGGGCATGGTGACACCGGACACGCCGAGCATGGCGGGGGTTGAGGTCGCCCACACCGATCCCCGCGTGGGGCGCTGCAGGCCGGCAAGCACACGGACGATGCTCGACTTGCCCGAGCCGTTGCTGCCTATGAGCCCGAGTGCATCGCCACGCCGCAGCGTGAAGGACACATCACTGACGGCGTGGATGATCTGCTTGCGACCCATGACCTGGGAGACCACCCGCTGCAACGGCGACTTGCCATGACGCTGGGCCAGCACCTCGTACTCGATGGTGATGTGGTCTGCAATCAGGATCACGTCGTCCGACGCTTGCGCACCGGTTCCCTGCTCAGCCATGGCCGCGCTCGCTTCGCCAGAATGCGACGGTTCCGCAGATGATCAGCGTTGCCGTGATCACGCCGATGAAGATGAGTTCGTGCGGCGCCGGCAACTGTCCCGGAATGAACACCGCCCGCGTGAGCTTGAGCAGGATCGATGCCGGGTTGAAGTTGGCGAGCGTGCGCACCAGGTGCGGTGCCTTGTGGAAGCGAACGGTGACGTCGTAGAAGACGCCTGACACGAACATCATGGCACGCAGGATGAGCGGGACGAACTGCCGCAGGTCGTAGATCTTCTCGACCCAGCGGGCCGTGAACAGTGATACGCCGAACCCGAACAGTGAGGTGAGCAGGAAGGTGAACGGGAGCAGCAGCCAGGCCCAGGTGGGTCGCATGCCGTACAGCAAGGCGATCGGGTACAACACCAATGCCGATCCCAGCGCGCTCAGCGTCTCCTGCAAAGCAACCGCGATCGGCAGCAGGATCCGTGGGAACAGCAAAGACTCGGTGAGGTCCTTGGTCGTGGCAAGCACCAAGGACCCGCTCTGCATCACCGATGCGAACAGCTGCCAGGTGAAGACGCCGGAGACGAGGAACACCAGGAAGTCCGGGCTGTCCTTGGATGTGCCCAGGATGAAGCCGAAGGCAAAGTAGTAAATGCCCGACAGGAACAGTGGATTCAGGAGCTGCCAGAACAGCCCCAGGCGGTTCTGCACCGTGTCCACGATCGTCCGCGAAATCGCGTAATTGCCGGTGAAGTGGCGCAAGCGCCAGCAGTCGCGCAGATAGGCCGAGAACTCCCCCGCCTTGTCGACACGATGAAGTCCGGTGCGCCGAGCGAGCGCAGCGGCCTCCTCGGTGGTGAGGGGTGTGTCCACTTACAGCCGCTCCACGTTCGCAGCCTGCAACTTGCCGCGCGTGTCCAGCACCTGCTTCGATGCCTTGGCGATGGCGTCGAGGTCGTAGCCCCGGTGGGCCATGAGCAGCACCACGATGTCGGCGGACGCGGCTGCGGACACCGGCTCCAGCTCGCGTTCCAGTACCCGATCGGTGGCTGCCGGACGTCCGTGTTCGTTGTCGATGTTCCAGTGCTGCACGTAGGGATCGTGGAAGATGACATGGGCACCGCTGGCCAGCAACTGCCGGGCCAAGGGGCGCACCGGGCTCTCGCGCTGGTCAGCGATATCGGGCTTGTAGGTGACGCCCAACAGCAGCACGCGCGCGCCCTTGAGGCTCTTGCCCTGCTCGTTGAGCAGATCCTGCACACGGCGCTTCACGTAGGCGGGCATGCCGGCGTTGATCTCCTGCGCCAGCTCCACGAAACGGAAGGGCTGGCCCAGCAGCGTCTTCACGCGGTGCGACAGGTAATTGGGATCGATGGGAATGCAGTGGCCACCCACGCCCGGGCCCGGGAAGAAGGCTTGGAACCCGAAGGGCTTGGAGGCGGCGGCGCTGATCGCGTCCCACACGTCGATGCCCAGCGGCTTGCAGAACTGGGCCATCTCGTTGACCAGCGCGATGTTGATGTGACGGTAGGTGTTCTCGATGAGCTTGGCCATCTCCGCCTCGCGTGTGCCACGAGCGCGCACCACGGTCTTGACGAAGCGACCGTAGAAAGCCGCGGCCCGATCGGTGCAGGCCGGCGTGTGACCGCCGACCACCTTGGGGGTGTTCACCATGCCGTACACAGGATTGCCCGGGTCTATGCGCTCGGGCGAGAAGGCGAGGCTGAAGTCGCCGCCGGCCAGCAGGCCGCCGGCCTCGAGGATGGGCCGCACATCCTCGTCGGTGGTGCCGGGGTAGGTGGTGGATTCCAGGATGATGAGCTGGCCACGGTGCAGATGCTTGGCGATGGCGCGCGTGGCACCGAGGACCGCGCCCAGATCAGGCCCGCCCTCGGGGCTCAGCGGTGTGGGAACGCAGATGACGATGGTCTCCGCCTGCGCCAGCACGGCATCATCGGTAGTGGCCTGGAAACCCGCCGCGAGCATGACTGCGATGTCGTCATCCGACAGGTCGTCGACATGGGAGACCCCGGAGTTGAGGCCCGCAACCAGGCCCGCATGCAGGTCGTAGCCGCGAACCGAAAGGCCGGCCCCGCATGCTGCCTGCGCAAGCGGCAGGCCCACATACCCAAGACCAACGACGACAAGATCGATCGACACGTGCCCTCCAACGTCCAAACAGGCCAAGGCTAGTCGTTCACGCAGGGCTTTGCCCGTCGGGACGGTCAGCCTTGCTCAAGCCAGGAAACGACGATGTCGGCAATGCGCTCTCCCGCATGGCCGTCCCACAGGGGAGGTGTGACGTGTGCCGCACCCGGCTCGCGTGCCAAGGCGATTCCGGCTTCCGCTACCAGGTCGGCCACCGTGACCAGGCGGTTTGTGCCGTGGCTGATGGTGATAGGACGTTCGGTGTTGGGGCGCATGGTGAGACAGGGCACACCGAGGATGGTGGTCTCCTCCTGCACACCACCGGAGTCGGTGAGCACCAGAGCGGAGCCCCGCACCATGGCAATGAATTCGAGATAGCCCAGCGGATCCATGAGGTGGATGCCCGGATGGCCTTCGATGCCTGCCTCCACCAGATTGGCTCGGCCGCGCGGATGCAGGGGAATGTAGATCGGTACCAGATCCGCCACCCCGTGCAGTGCTGTGACCAACACGCGCACTGCGTCCAGCGAATCCACATTGGCGGGACGATGCAGGGTTGCGACCGCATAGCGATCGGGCAGCGCGAACTCGGTACGCACACCCGCAGGATCCAACTTGTCGAGGCTGGACAGCAGGGTGTCGATCATTGGATTGCCGACGAAGTGCATCCTGGCGGTGTCCATGCCCTCATGGGCGAGGTGACCGATGGCTTCCGGGCTGGTGACGAAGAGCAGGTCGCAGAGCTGGTCGGTGACCCGGCGGTTGATCTCCTCAGGCATGGTCATGTCGAAACTGCGCAGGCCCGCTTCCACGTGCGCCATGGGGATCTGCAGCTTGGAGGCCAGCAGCGCCGCCGCGACTGTGGAGTTGATGTCGCCGTAGACCATGACCAGCGCCGGTCGCTCTGCGAGGAAGGCCTGCTCCAGTGCCACCATGATGTTGGCCGTCTGCACGGCATGCGAACCGGATCCCACCCCCAGGTTGATATCCGGCCGCGGCAGGTCCAGCTGCCTGAAGAAGACCTCGCTCATGCGGTCGTCGTAATGCTGACCGGTGTGTATGAGGCGCTGCTGCACGCCCCGCGCTGCCAGGGCCTTCCAGACCGGGCCCACCTTGGGGAAATTGGGACGGGCGCCAGTGACATGGACGACGAGCTGCATGACCGGAAGCCTAAGCGCCGCTCCCCCAACTGCGCTTCACCGGCTGAACTCACGCGACACGCCGTGCGTCGCGTGAGTTCAGCCGGTGAAGCGTGATCAGGGGTGGGGTGGGGTGGGTGAGACTGGGTGGGGGTGTCAGCGACGGGCGACGGCCACTGAGTAGAGCGCAACGCTGGCTGCCACCGATGCGTTCAACGACTCGGTGCCGCCGATCATGGGGATCGATACGACGACATCGCAGGTCTCGGTGACCAGCCGGGACAAGCCCTTGCCCTCGGAGCCGATGACGATCACCACCGGTCCGCGCGCCAGTTCCACGTCGAGATCGGGAAGCTGCGTCTGGCCATCGGCCGCCAGGCCCACCACGAAACAGCCGGCCTTCTTGTAGGCCTGCAGTGCACGCGTCAGGTTGACCGCCTTGGCCACCGGCGTGCGGGCAGCCGCACCCGCCGAGGTACGCCAGGCGACGGCCGTCATGTCCGCGCTGCGGCGCTCCGGTACCACCACGCCGGCGGCACCGAAGGCGCCGGCCGAACGCACGATGGCACCAAGATTGCGTGGATCGGTGACGCCGTCGAGCGCGATGATCAGCGGATTGCGCCCACCCCTGCTGAGCAGGTCACTGGGATCCGCGTACTCATAGGGGCGCACCGTGAGTGCAACCCCCTGATGCAACTCCACCCCGGTGATGCGATCCATCTCATGACGCGAGATCTCCAGTACCGGAAGCCCGGAATCTCCTGCAGTGGCAAGGATTTCCCGCACGCGGTCGTCGTAGTCGATGCCCGTTGCGATGTGCAGTCGCAGAGCTGGCACGTTGGCGCGCAGGGCTTCAACAATGGGATTGCGACCCACCACGATGTCCGAGGTGTCGCGACGACGCGAGGGCGACTGGCCGTTGCTGATGCGACCGCGGGATGGTGCAGCGGCACGCTTGGCAGCCTTCTGCGCCGGGCTGCCCGGGCGATCAGCGGCCTTGGGCGTGGGGCCCTTGCCTTCCAGACCGCGCCGCCGCTGACCGCCGGAACCGACGGTGGGTCCTTTGCGCGAGGCGCCCTTGCGTACAGCACCGCGCCGCTGCGAATTGCCTGCCATTACTCGGCCTCTCTCGCCAGCACCCAGCGTGGGCCCTCGGCAGTGTCCTCGATCGCTATGCCCGCGTGGGCCAGCTTGTTGCGGATGGCGTCGGCACGCGCGAAGTCCTTGGCAGAACGAGCCTCCTGCCGTTCATGCAGTTCCGATTGCACCAGGACGTCGACCGCCTCGCGATAGTCGTCACCACCGCTGTGCCGTGTGGCCCAGGGCTCGGCCAACGGATCCACGCCCAGCACTCCGAGGCAGCGGCGCACCGAGGCCAGGACGCCGCGCAGTGTCGCTGCATTGGCCGCCGAGCCCTGGGCCAGCAGGGTGTTGCCCTCGGTGACGAGCTCGTGGATGGCGGCCACCGCCGCAGGCGCGCCTAGATCGTCGTCCATGGCGAGCGCGAAGTCGGCGCACATAGGTGTGGCGTGCGGATCAACGTCGCCCATCCGTTCGGTGGCCCGCACCACGAAGTTCTCGATGCGACGGAAGGCCGCACCACTCTCCTGCAGGGCCTCATCACTGAATTCGATGTTGCTGCGGTAATGCGCGGAAACTAGGTACCAGCGCAGTTCAATACCGCGGATGCGCTTGAGCACCTCCTGCACCACCATGGTGTTCCCCAGGCTCTTGCTCATCTTCTCGCCCGCCTGCGTCACCCAGGCATTGTGGAGCCAGTACTGCGCGAAGCCGTCGCCCACCGCGTGCGACTGCGCAATCTCGTTCTCGTGGTGAGGGAATTGCAGGTCGAGTCCGCCGCCGTGGATGTCGAAGGTCGCACCGAGGTAGTTGGTGGCCATGGCCGAGCACTCGAGATGCCATCCGGGTCGACCGGCTCCCCAGGGAGTGGGCCACGCCGGCTCCCCCGGTTTGGATCCCTTCCACAATGCGAAATCGCGGGGGTCGCGCTTGCGCGAGGCGAAGTCGGAATCCGCTGCCGGCTCGATGCTGTCAGGGCGCTGCCCGGAGAGCGCGCCGTACTCGGAGAAGGAGCGAACGTCGAAGTAGACATCGCCATCGACGGCGTAGGCATGGCCGGCATCGATGAGTCGCTGCATGAGTTCCACCATCTGCGTCACGTGACCGGTGGCACGAGGCTCGATGGTGGGGGGCAGGACGCCAAGCGCGTCATAGGCGGCACTGAAGGCGCGCTCGTAATGCGCGGCCACCGCCCACCAGGGACGGCCCTCCTCCATGGCGCGGGCCAGGATCTTGTCATCGATGTCCGTGACATTGCGAACCAGGGTGACCTTGAATCCCGACTCCAGCAACCACCGGCTGAGGACATCGAACACCACACCGGCGCGCAGGTGGCCCACGTGCGGGAGCCCCTGCACGGTGGCACCACACACGTACATCGAGACTTCCCCCGGAATCAGCGGGACGAATGCGCGCGTACCGCGGCGAGCGGTGTCGTAGAGGTGGAGTGCCATGGGCGCAGCCTACTTTCCGGGACACCCCCGGTGGCGTGCTCGCTCAGGGAGCCGGCAGCTCCGCGGCGATCTCGTTTCGTCCCAGCTGCTTGGCCCGGTACATCGCGGCATCAGCGCGGGCGATGGTCTCGTCCACTGTGTCGGTCGGCCCGACCATCGTGACTCCGATGCTCAAGGTGACCTGGGTTTCCCGTTCAGGTGTGGGGATGGGATCGGCACAGGCAGCCAACAGCTTCCCTGCCACTGCCACCGCGCGCTCCGCCTCACGCACCCCCTCCAGGATGATCAGGAACTCATCGCCCCCCAGACGAGCCACCACATCCAGTTCCCGCAATGTCGCACGCATCCTGGATACCAACGCAACCAGCACCGCGTCCCCGACAGCATGTCCGTGCAGATCATTGACGGACTTGAAGTGGTCGATGTCCAGGTAGAGGACGGCCGCCCCGCTACCGCCTTCCGCCACCCGGGCGATGTTCCCTGCCAGCCGATCCAGCGCCGCTTCGCGCATCATGGCGCCGGTGAGGTCGTCATAGGTGGCGCGGTGGCGAAGTCGTTCCTGCGCCTCCACCTCGGCCTCCACGTCGCGCAGCACCACCACCCTGCCGGGTCGCCCGAAACCATCGTCGGCAACCTGTCTGCCCACTGCCTCCATCCACAGGTAGCTGCCGTCATGACGGCGCCAACGGAATCGAAGCCGGATATCCCTGCCTGTCCTGCTGCTGTCCTCGAGGGCCTCACGCAACGCCAGCAGCTCATCGGGATGGATGAAGTCGGCGGCATGGTGCCCCTGCATCTCCTCCGGCCTCCAACCCACGGTGCCGGCCGAGGACGGGGAAACCCAGTTCAGTGCACCGGCCGTGTCAGTGAGCAGGATGACGTCGGAGGAGTTCTCCGCGAGCATCCGGAAGCGCCGTTCGGAGTCGGCCAGCCGCTCCGAGGCCAGATGCCGGTCCGTCACATCGCGCCAGGTCACGGCGAGCTGGTCATCGGGCAGGCTCTGGGCACGGATGTCGAAGTAGGCGATGCCGGGCGCAAACTGCGTCTCGTGCCGGAAGTCGTCCACCGACAAGGCGGTGTCGCAGTCGAAGGCGTTGCGCAGGAGATCGAACAACGGCATCACCGGCAAACCGGGTGTCAGTGCACTGGCGCGCTTGTCCAGCAGTTCTTCGCGCATGCGACCCAGATAGCTGCAGGCTGCTTGATTGGCCATCACGAAGATGAAATCGGCGATCCCGCCCTGCTCATCACGAACCGCACGGATGAGCACCTGCGGATCCAGCATGGCATCGGCCGTCAGTTCCAACAACCGCTGCTGGGCGTGCGCCCGCTGCCGTTCGTACACCAGTTCATCTACAACCTTCAGGCCGCCGATGATGGAGGTCTCACGACCCTGCTCATCCATCACCGCATGCAGGTTGATGGCCATCCAGTGGTAGTCCCCGCCCTTGGTGGCCAGCCGCAGGATGAATCCTCCCCGCGGAACCTCAAAGGGTTGGCCGGTGTAGATCTGCTCACGAACCGCCTCCGTCGCGGCGCGATCGTCAGGATGCAGGAAGTCGGCGATCTGCCTGCCGATGACCTCCTCCGGAGCCCAACCCAGCACTCTGCCCACGGAAGGGGCGATCCAGGTGACGGCGCGTGAAGGTGCGGGTTCGGCTGTGTACACCACGTCGGACGCGTTCTCCGCCATGCGTCGGTACTGCTCGTTGACGACCCGCATTTCGTCCAGCAGGGCCCGCTGCGCCGAACCCTGCAGTTGCGCCTGCCGGGCGATCACATAGGCCAGCACTGCAATGCCGACGACCGCCCAGATGTCGTCAAGCAGGGTCAGCGTGGCATCGGATACGCCGAGGCGTTGGGCCACCGACCAGTTCAGGGCGCGTATCAGCGTGTAGGCAAGCGCCGCCACCACCAGAGTACGGAGGGAGTGCCGGTCGGGGTTCCGGAACACTCTGGCGAGGGCGCTCCAACCCGTTGTCGTCGACTGTTGCACCGACGCACCACCCCTTCCGCCGCCCGCGGCCGGAGACCCATCATGCCCACCCACCCGGGGCTGGCCGCCTTCGGATCTCCCGGCGTTCCCTACACAATCCTCACATGTTGCCAGTATTTGGGCATCCGGCCAGCGTCATGGTCTGCTGAGCAGCGCAGTCGCGATGGCGGCGACGCCCTCGCCACGGCCGGTGAAGCCCAGTCCATCGGTGGTGGTACCGGCAGCGCTCACGGCTGCACCGCCCAGTGCCACGGACATGGCGGCCTGCATCTCGTCACGTCGACGACTCACCTGCGGTCGCCGTCCCACCACCTGCACGGATACGTTCTCGATGCTCCACCCCGCCTCCGTGATGAGGCGACGGGCCTCCTGCAGCATCGAGGCGCCCGAGGCGTTGCGCCATTCGGGGCGATCGACGCCGAATACCTCGCCCACATCACCCATGCCGGCGGCGGCGAAGATGGCATCACAGACGGCGTGCGCAGCCACGTCACCATCAGAATGCCCAACCAGTCCGTGCTGGTCCGGCCACTCGATGCAACCCACCCACAGGGTGCGGCTGTGACCGAAGGCGTGGACGTCCACTCCGGTGCCGATACGAATCATCAACGGGCTCCCAACACTGCTTCCGCCAGCAGCAGATCCAGCGGACGGGTGATCTTGAAGGCCAGCGCGTCACCATCCACCACCCGCACCGCAATGCCCGCAGCCTCGCAGAGCCCGGCATCGTCGCTGGTGTCGGTGTCGCCGCGCTCCTGGGCCGCCTGATGGGCCCGCTCCAGCGCGGCCCGCGTGAAACCCTGCGGCGTCTGCGCGGCGCGCAGTTCCCGGCGATCGAGAGTGCGCATGACCGCCCCCTCCTCCACCACTTTCACCGTGTCGGCGATGGGAATGGCGGGCACCACCGCGCTGGCACCATCGTGCAGCGATGCCAGAACTCGTTCGATGACCTGCGCCGGTGCCAGGGCACGCGCGGCATCGTGGACGAGTACCAGCTGGACATCACCAGGCAGCACCGCCAGGGCATTGGCCACCGACTGCTGGCGGGTGGCGCCGCCGGCGACCACCATGAGGCCCGGCACCTCACGCGCCCCCACGTCGTCAAGGGCCACGAACGCACCTGCGGGATCCACGAAGGCATCGGGGGCATCGTCGCTCGCTATGCCCGGATCCGCAAGGAACGCCAATGCCTTCAGCACATCATCGATATGTGCGGGGGGTGCGGCCACCACGATGAGATCGATGGCACGCGCGCCCTCAGCACCGGATCCCTCAACCTGCAGCCGGGCATCGACCAAGCCACGAACCGCCAGCTCGAGCAGGGATCGGGCACCCACCTTGTGCAGGGCCTTGGCGATGCCGACGCCCAATCGTGTGCCACTACCGGCGGCCGGAACGATGGCAGCGGTGCGGTGCGCGGCACTCATCCAGTCTCTCCCGAAGTCTTCAACCGCGTGGAGTCTATGCGCGAAAAGAAAGCAAACGGCCGCGCAACGTCGAAACGTAGCGCGGCCGGAAAGCGGGGATCAGGAAGCGAGAACCTCGTTCAGCACTTCCTCGGCACGGAGTTCGTCGGTCTTCTGGGCGAGCGCCAACTCCGAGACCAGGATCTGTCGAGCCTTGGCCAGCATGCGCTTCTCGCCTGCGGAAAGGCCGCGGTCCTGGTCGCGGCGGAAGAGGTCGCGGACCACTTCGGCCACCTTGATGACGTCCCCTGAAGCCAGCTTCTCGACGTTGGCCTTGTAGCGACGGGACCAGTTCGTGGGTTCCTCGATGTAGGGGCGGCGCAGGACGTCGAACACCTTTTCCAGGCCGGCCGCATCGACCACATCGCGGACGCCGACATACTCGGCATTGGAGGCGGGGACCCGAACCGTGAGGTCGCCCTGCTGCACCTTGAGCACGAGGTACTCGGTGGGGACTCCCTTGATGTTCCGGATTTCGATGGCTTCGATCAACGCCGCCCCGTGGTGCGGATACACGACCGTTTCCCCGACTACGAACACCATGCTGGATCCACCTCTCAGAGTTCCCTAGTCTACCAGCAATATGACGCACCCCTCACCTTGCCGGACAAGCGGGAAAACTCCATGGCGCACAAGGGGTTTCGCTGCGGCAGGAGCTGGCGGCAAGGCGACCCGAAGCGCATCAGCGGGGTCTGGCGCATAGCCGGCTGGGCTGGTCTCGAAACAGGGCAAAACGCCCTATTTCACCCCTCGAATTTGTGTTCGCGCTTCGCGCTCAACAAATCCTCGTCGCTCGGGCAAGACGAGCAAGCTCGTGCTGCACCCCTCGAATTTGTGTTCGCGCTTCGCGCTCAACAAATCCTCGTCGCTCGGGCAAGACGAGCAAGCTCGTGCTGCACCCCTCGAATTTGTGTTCGCGCTTCGCGCTCAACAAATCCTCGTCGCTCGGGCAAGACGAGCAAGCTCGTGCTGCACCCCTCGAATTTGTGTTCGCGCTTCGCGCTCAACAAATCCTCGTCGCTCGGGCAAGACGAGCAAGCTCGTCTTGCCGCTCACTCCTCGAATTTGTAACCCAATCCACGGACGGTGAGGAGGTGGACGGGGTTGGCGGGGTCCTGTTCGATCTTGCCGCGTAGGCGCTTGACGTGCACATCCAGGGTCTTGGTGTCGCCGAAGTAGTCGGCGCCCCACACCCGGTCGATGATCTGCGATCGCGTGAGCACGCGACCGGAGTTCCGCACCAGGAACTCCAAGAGGTCGAACTCCTTGAGCGGCATTGCCACCGGGCTGCCATTGACCGTGACCAGGTGGCGATCGATATCGATGCGCACCGGCCCCGCCATGATGGAGCCATCCATGCCGTCAGCCTCGACATCGTGCGGCCGCCGCAGCACAGCGCGCACCCGCGCCACCAGTTCCCGTCCCGAGAAGGGCTTGGTCACGTAATCGTCGGCGCCCAGTTCCAGCCCCAGCACCTTGTCCAATTCGGAATCCTTGGCCGTGAGCATGATGATCGGCACGGTGGATCGCTGCCGGACTGCACGGCACACGTCGGTTCCCGACATGCCCGGCAGCATGAGGTCGAGCAGGATGAGGTCGGCGCCCTCGCGCTCGAACGCCGCCAGGCCGCCATCGCCGGTGCTCTCGACTCGAACGTCGAAGCCCTCCTTCTCCAGCATGAAGGTGACAGCGTCGCTGAACGACTGTTCGTCCTCGATCATCAGGATGCGGCTCACGGGACCTCTTTCCACTCTGGAGCGGATGATTCACGAGTCCGGCCACGCGCAGGGAAACGCATGGTGAACATCGACCCCCTGCCCACTGTGGATTCCACCGTGACTTCGCCGCCGTGAGCCAGGCAGATGTGCTGCACGATGGCCAGCCCCAGGCCGGTACCGCCCGCGTTGCGGCTCCGGGTGTCGTCGACGCGGTGGAACCGATCGAAGATGCGCTCGATCTGGTCGGGCGGGATGCCCATGCCCTGGTCCTCCACCGAGATACCCACGTACCCGTCCTGCAATTGCGCGGACACGGTGACCGTGGTGCCCCTTGCCGAATAGGCGATGGCGTTGGTGAGGAGATTGCGAATGGCGGTGACCAACTGCTCGCCGTTGGCGAAGAGGCGCAGATCCGGCACCTCACGCTCGACGACGATGGCGCGCTCCCTTGCCGCCGCGGACACCGAGTCCACCGCCTCGAATATGAGATCGCGCACGGAGACGAAGCGTGCGTGATCCATGGAATCCGAGGCCTGCAGCCGGGAGAGGTCGGTCAGATCACCAACCAGCGCACTGAGGCGGTTGGCCTCGGCCTCCATGCGTGAGGCATGGCCGGCGAGCGACTCAGGGTCACCACCCGGCACGCTCATGGCGTCCGCCAGCTGCAGCAGGGCCGCCACCGGTGCCTGCAGTTCGTCAGAGACATTGACGATGAACTCGCGACGCATGGCGTCCACGCGGCTGGCCGCACTGATGTCATCGACGAACAGCAGCACCCGGCCGTCCTCGAGTGGGGCGCTGCGCAGGCTCACCAGGCGCGGGGGTGCCCCGAATGCGACTCCGCCGATCGCCAGTTCCAGGACGTGCGAGCGGCCGTCGCTGCGTGTCCGCTGCACCAGCTCACCGGCCTCCGCCGAGGCCAGCCGCTCGCCCTGCAGCAGTCCCAGGTCGTGCATGCCATCCGAGTTCATGCTGGCGCGGTCGTGGGGGTCGAACAGCACCCACTCCCCGGGCAGGGAGGCGAGCAGGGCCAGGGATTCCCGCCGCACTGGCGCCGCGGGCGGGGATTCGGGGGCTGGCGATGTTCTTCGCAGACGTGTCCGCAGGCCCATGGGCACAGCCTAGGCAATGGCCGGGGAAGCCCGGGCGGGTCGGCTGCGTTGCACCTGCGTTCGCCAATGACGGGAGAAAGCGCCACCATGAGCGCAGAGGAGGGCAGCATGCTTGTCGACATCAACGCCAGGCCACGGCGCATCGCCGTCATCAGCGTCCACACCTCCCCCCTGGACCAGCCCGGTACCGGTGATGCCGGTGGCCTCAACGTCTACGTGCTGGAGACCGCCAAGCGCATGGCCCTGCGCGGTATCGAGGTCGACATCTTCACGCGCGCAACGCGCTCGGACCTGCCGGCCATCGTGCAGTTGGCGCCCGGAATCAGCGTGCGACACATCGAGGCCGGACCCTTCGGTGAACTGCGCAAGGAGGACCTGCCCTCGCAGATGTGTGCCATGACCAGCGGCATGCTGCATGTCGTCGCCCACGAGGGCAGGGAGTACGACCTCGTGCACTCGCATTACTGGCTCTCAGGTCAGGTGGGCTGGCTCACCAGCGAACGCTGGGGCGTACCGCTGGTACACACCATGCACACCCTGGCCAAGGTCAAGAACGAGGCGCTGGCCGAAGGTGACACTCCCGAACCTCGCATCCGCATCATCGGCGAGGAGCAGGTGGTCGACGCCTCCTCGGCGCTGGTGGCGAACACGGTGCAGGAGGCGGTTGACCTCGAGACCTACTACGACGCACCCAGTGACCGTGTCATCGTGGCGCACCCGGGCGTGGATCTCGACACCTTCAATCCGGCCGACGGCAGGCGGGCGGCGCGCCAGCGTCTCGGCATCCGTCCGGATGCGCAGTTGCTGCTCTTCGTCGGACGCATCCAGCCCCTGAAGGCTCCCGACGTCCTGATCAATGCCGCGGCGGAACTGCTGGCCATGGACCCCTCGATGAGCGAACGCCTGCAGGTAGTCATCTGCGGTGGCCCCAGCGGTACCGGCCTCGAACACCCCGAGTCGATGGAGATGCTGGCCAGCGCACGCGGCGTTGACGTGGACTTCGTCCCGCCCCAGACCCGTGAGGTCCTCGCTGACTACTACCGCGCTGCCGACCTGGTCGTGGTTCCTTCCTACTCCGAATCCTTCGGACTGGTGGCAATCGAGGCCCAGGCCTGCGGCACGCCGGTGATCGCAGCCGCGGTTGGCGGCCTGCGCACAGCTGTCGCACACAACGTCTCCGGCATCCTGGTGGAGGGGCACGATCCCAAGCTCTGGGCCGAGCGCATCCACGAATTCCTGCGCTGCCCCATCTGCCCCCGGCGCCTTTCAGCAGGCGCTGTGCGACACGCTGCGCAGTTCACCTGGGACCACACCGTCGACGCCATGCTGGAGGCCTATCGCATTGCACGGGGCGCAGCGCTGGCCGAGTTGCGCGCCCAGGCCGGCCATGCCTGACGCCCTGCAGCCCATAATGACATGGGCACACGAACTGGACCTGGAAGTGGAGCGGCCCTCTGAGGACACGCTCATCGTCAGCTTGCCGGGCTCCCAGCGCCAGCAGGTCTCCGTCGCCGTCACCGCCACCGCTCAGGCCCTGGTCTTCGAGAGCTTCGTGGCTCGCGGCACCGATGAAGATCCGGCCAAACTTCACGAATTCCTGTTGCGGCGCAACGCCAAGGCCTTTGGTGCGGCCTATTGCATCGACCAGTTCGGCGACGTCTACCTGGTGGGTCGACTGCCCCTGGCTTCCGCGACCATAGCAGGCATAGACCTGGTGCTGGCATCCATCCTGGGTATGGCCGACGGCGACTTCAACACCATCCTGCAACTGGGCTTCGCCGAGGCCATCGAACGCGAGTGGCGTTGGCGTCTGGCGCGCGGCGAATCCACGGCCAACCTAGCCGCCTTCGAGAACCTGCGCCCGCAGTAGGCCCTTGGCCCCCGTGTGTCGCAAGGCACGGCATGCGGCACAATTGGCACATGGCCAACGAATACACACTCATCCTGTTGCGACACGGCGAAAGCACGTGGAACGCGCTCAACCTGTTCACGGGATGGGTTGATGTCGACCTCTCCGACAAGGGCCAGGACGAAGCCGTCCGCGGCGGCCAGCTGATGGCGGAGAAGGGGCTGCTCCCTGACATCGTCCACACCTCCGTGCTGCGTCGGGCCATCAAGACCGCGAACCTGGCACTGGATGCCTGCGATCGTCACTGGATCCCGGTGCGGCGCGATTGGCGCCTCAACGAGCGCCACTACGGCGCCCTGCAGGGCCGCAACAAGAAGCAGACCCTCGAGACCTACGGCGAGGAGCAGTTCATGCTCTGGCGCCGCTCTTACGACGTCCCGCCGCCGGCTATCGAACCCGAGGACGAGTACGCGCAGACGCACGATGCGCGCTACGCCGGTCTCGGTACCGAGCTGCCGGCCACCGAATGCCTCAAGGATGTCGTGGCCCGCATGATCCCCTACTGGGAAGCGGCCATCGTGCCCGATCTCAGGGCCGGCAGGACTGTGCTCGTCACCGCCCATGGCAACTCGTTGCGGGCGCTGGTGAAGCACCTCGACGGCATCAGCGACGAGGACATCGCGGCCCTCAACATCCCCACTGCCATGCCGCTTGTCTACCGACTTGACGAGCACATGCGGCCCCTCGTCCGCGGTGGTGAGTACCTCGATCCCGCGGCCGCAGCAGAAGCTGCAGCAGCGGTCGCGGCCCAGGGCAGGAAATAGCGCAGAACACGCACCAGCAATCGGACTTCGAGGGCGCGCCAACCCACAGCGGTCGGCGCGCCCTCACGTTTCAGACGGTGGGTGCGACGAGGGACCAGGGCACGGTGACCTCACCGAGGCTCCACCGCTTGCGATCCCCGATGACGGGGGTGCCCTGCTGGACGAGCAGGTCGACGGCAGCGATCCAACGCTGGCGGGCACCGAAGGTGCCATGTGGGGCATTGATGGCCCAGGCACGATCAAAGGCCTGCAGGAACGCGTGCACGGGCTGGCCGGGCAGGTTGTGGTGGATGAGCGCCTTGGGCAGGCGCTCCGCCAGATCCGAAGGCTTGCCCAGCGAAGCCAACTGCGTGGAGAGCGTCAGCGACTGGGGCGCTGCCACGGCATCCGCGGTCTTGCGGATGGCCAGCCACGCCGAACGTCGACCGACCTCGTCGCAGGTGCCGTCGATGATGAGCCCACCGGGCGCCAAATGCGAGTACATCTCCTGCCACGAGCGCTGCACGCTGGATTCGTCGTACTGTCGCAGCACGTTGAAGGCACGCACCACATGCGCATGCATTCCCGCCAGCTCGAAGCCGCCGCGCCGGAAGCGCAGGTGCGGTTGCTCGAAGGGGATGGCCTGCTGGACGCGTTGTGGGTCGATCTCCAGGCCGACCACCTCAATGTCATCACCAACACTGTTGTGCAGCCTGTCAGCGAGTTCGCGCGTGGTGACAGGGTAGGCGCCATACCCCAGATCGATGACGATGGCGTGTTCAAGCGAACTCAGGCGACTGCATTCCATATGGATGAGCCAACGGTCGCACCGGCGCAGCCGGTTCGGCGCAGTGGTCCCACGGGTGATGTTGCCGACCGGCGTCGTCATCGGCGCGGCTCGATGGATGCAAGCTGGTGGCGGATCTCCACCAGGTACACCGAGATAGCCACGATGGCCGCGATCTCGAACATGATGCTGCGGAATCCGAAGAGCACGAAGACGGAGGCGATGAGGCCGACGATCCACGCCGTCCGCGAACCGCGTCCCAGCACCTCGAAGGCGGGTGCACTGTGACGCAGGGCATCGACCACCGCGAACACGCCGGAAATGAGGAAGGCCAACTCCACGCCCGTGATCAGCAGTGCCAGCAATGACGAATTCATGTCTCCTCCGGGCCAGAGCGTAGCGAGCAGCTAGGCCAGCGCGGCGGCCAACCGTGCGCTGACTCGCGTCTGCCCCATGGAACGGCCGCCACCCAACACCGGCGCCACCGGCAGTTGCGCCACAGCATCATCGGCCAATCCCCAGGCGCCGAGCACGGCACGCAGCACCGGCTGGTGACCGCGTGCCGTGCCGTCGGAGACCTTGACAGCACCGGCTCTCCCGTCGGGCAGGGCGAAGGCAATCACGCCCTCGGCGCCGATCTTGGAGATGAGCCCGGGCATGAGTTGCATGGCTATGGTGTCGTCACGGCCGGGCCCCGCCACCATCTCCGGGAAGTGGCGCATGGCGCTCGCAATCAGGCCTTCGGGGCTGTCCGCAGGGGCCGTGGCCACACTGCGGAAGAGCCGGGCCAGGCCCACCAGCGAGACGGCGAAGAGGGGCGCACCACAGCCATCCACCGTCACCGTGGTAACCAGCTCCCCGGTCAGTTCCTCCGCCACTGCAAGCGCGGCACGCTGCATGGGATGCTGTGGATCCAGGTACGACGCCACCGTCCAGTGGTTCACGACGCAGGTGCCGATGAAGCCCGCGTGCTTGCCGGAGCAGTTGAAGTGCAGGCGATCAGGGGTGCCGCCTTCGCGCAGGTGGGCGTCCCGCTCCGTGGCACCCAGAGGCAGGCTTTCGGGGCACTGCAGATCGGCTGCCGTGCGTCCGTACTTGGCCAGTATCTCCTCCACGCCCGCAACATGCCCCGCGCCACCGCTGTGGGAGGCGGTGGCCAACGCCAGCAGGCGCGGTTCGAGGTCGAGGCCGTTGCGCACCATGGCCGCAGCCTGCGCTGGCTTGAGGCTGGAACGCGGATACATGAGCGCCGATGTGTCGCCAAGGCTCAGGCGTACATCACCCGCTTCGTCGAGCAGCACCATCGCACCGCAGTGCCACGACTCGACGATGTCGCCGCGCACCACTTCCACCAGCAGGTCATCACGCATGCCGGAAATCTATGCCCTCCAGCGCTGTGGGGCAGCGATCAGGCGTGGCCCAGCATGCGCATGCGCACTTTGCCCGCCGAACCACGAGCCGTACCAGCCGTCTCCTGATTCACGATGATGTGCTGCGTGGCCTGCAGACCATCGACCGTGAGCTCCTGCGCAGGATCCAGTGCACGCTTGACCAGTGCCGTCGCGATGGGACCGAGTTCGTGATGGTGCGCGGACATACCGAGGAATCCCACTTGCTCCTCCCCCGCCAGTACCGGCTCCCCGTGCTGCGGCAGATCGTCACGCGATCCGTCCAAGTGCAGCAACACCAGACGACGAGGCGGCTTGCCCGCGTTATGCACCTTGGCGACGGTTTCCTGACCGCGGTAGCAGCCCTTCTTCATGTGCACCGCAACGCCCAACCAGCCCACCTCGTGCGGAATTGTGCGCTCATCGGTCTCGACGCCGAAGCGCGGCAGGCCCGCGGCCAGGCGTAGGGCATTCCAGGCCCAGCTGCCGGCCAGCGCAGTGTGTGTCCCGAGATAGGCCTTGAGGTCCTCACGGGGCAGGAACAACTCACGGCCGGCAAAACGCTCGGGCTGTTGCGCCACGCATTGCGACAGGTCAGCACCCGAATCCGGGAGTGGCAGGCCCGCGTACAGCGCAGGCGTGAGCACGCTCGGGAATTGCGGATGGGCCTCGCGACGCGGCTCCCACACGGTCGCCCACTGCTCGCTGACATCACGCACCTCGACGCGCAGCATGAAGCGCATGCGATCAAGAAAGGCCACCACACTGGCGGCATTACCGGGTTCCACGCCCATGAGCAGGCGGTCCTCGAGGACCGCGACATGGAGCTCGGCCTCGACCCGCCCATGCGGATCGAGCAGCAGGTCGTAGGTGGAGTCACCGGGCTTCAGCGCCAGCAGCAACTGCGAGGTCAGGGAATCCAGCCAGCTCAACCGGTCGGCACCGGTGACCTCCAGCACGCCCCGATGGGAGAGGTCCACGGCACCGGCGCCCGCGGCCAGCAGGCGCTGCTCGGCAAAGGGATCCCCGTAGTGCCAGGGCACGCCGGCATCCACGTCATCAGCACGCATCATGGGCACGGCAGTCATAGGACGCACCTCCTTCTCAGCGGCAACGCGCAAGCCGCTCCGTTGCTTCCCCAGCGGCGGCGAGGCAGGTCAGTGCTTACCGGCCCGACCCTGTTCGATGCACTTCCGGCAGCGCCCGTGGAACGACACATGCGAGACGTCGATGTCAAAGCCCTTGTCAGCGCGCAAGGCGCGGGCCAGTGACTCCAGGACATCTGCGGAGATGGACTCCACGTTGCCACAGGCATCACAGGCCAGGTGGATGTGCGTCTCGTCGTCGACCGAGTGGTACGTCGGCGCCCCGTGGCCGATATGGGAGTGGGTGACGAGCCCGACCTTCTCCAGCACCTCGAGCGCACGGTAGATGGTGGAGAGGTTGACGCCAGCGGCGTGGCGCTGCACCTCGGCCAGCAGTTCCTCGGGTGAACCATGCCGTAGCGTCTCGACGGCCTGCAGCACCAATTGCCGCTGCGGCGTGATGCGGTAGCCCTGCGCGTGCAGGCGACGATCCCAATCCGCCATGCTCATGCCGACTGCAATCGGATCCACACGTGAGACTCCTCGGCTGCGCCCGCTACCGCCATGTCGAAGGCCATGAGCAATTCTCCGGCCACCAGCCCGTAGATCCGCTTCCCCGACTCGATGCGCGGTGCGCCGGGCGTGTGCACGAAGTTCGACGCGTGCACTTCCAGCTTGGCGCCGGTGATGCGCGCGTTCTCCAACGAGGTGACCGTCACCTTCCCCAGCCAGATCTCAGCGATGCCGTGGTAGTTGCAGATGGTGACTTCCACACCGTTGTTCGGCCCGGCACGCCAATACCCCGATTCCGTGTGCGAGGGCCGTAGGCGCTGGTCGTCCTCGTCCACCATCCAGGACACCGAGCGGTACTCCAGAAAGGGGCGGCCGTCGGAGGCGAACTCCACGACCTCCTCGTAACGGAAACCGGGTGCGCCAGCAATCGCGCCTTCGCCGATCCCCCGCCAGCGCCCGACGAGCCAGGACAGGTGTGCTATATCAGGATGCACGCCGGCCAGTACGTCGGGTTCGCTCATCAGGCCTGGCCCTTGAAGAGCTTGCTGACAACGGTCACGGCAAATGCCGCGATACCGATCGACACGCAGACGAGTGCGATCATGTAGCCGGTTTCGACGATGCTGGTCATGTCCACAGTTTAGCCACCTACCATTTCCCCATGGCTCGTCTCGTCATCAAGATCACCTCGGGCGCCGAGGCCCTCGAACGCTGCAACCAGGGCTGGACGGTGGCCACCGCCGCGATGGCCGCGGGCGTGGAGACCAGCGTCTGGCTCACCGGTGACGCGGTCTGGTTCGCCACTCCCGGCTATGCGGACAGCGTGGAACTCGAAGGTGCGCAGTCGTTCTCCTTCGCCGTCGCTGAGATCCTCGCCCAGGGAACGCTCACCGCGTGCACGCAATGCCTCAGACGGCGCAACATCGAACCTGAGCAGGTGTTGCCCGGGGTGCGGGTGGCGGGGGCTATGGGCTTCGTGGAGGAAGTGATGGTGCCGGAGGCCAAGGCCCTCGTCTACTGAGCTGCTCACGCGGCGCGATGGCGCAGCCGCTGGATGAGCAGATAGGTCTCGCAGCCCAGGCAGTAGTTGAAGGCGGCGTTCAGGAAGGCCGCGGCCAGGGCCAGCGCTCCGGCCACCGTGAACACGGCCGCGCTGCCCACGACTGAACCCAGCAGCGATACCAGCGCGAACAGCAGTCCCACGGTTTGGGCGAAACGCGGTGGCTCCGGCGCTTCAAGCGGTACCGGACCGGAGAGGCGCGGCTTCACCAGAGCCGCATAGATGCGACCGTAGGGCTGGGCCTGCAGGCCGACGATGGAGCCCAGACCGAACACCGCGGCCTGCAACGCCATGAGCGCGGTGCCGAGCGCATGCGGTCCGGTGATCACCGCGATCGCCAGCACCACGGTGGTGATGCCAGCACCGAAACGAGGACCACGGGCGTCGATCGGCTTGTGGGCATTCGCGGATGCGCTGGTGGTCATGGCAACTCCTTGCGTCGTGACGGTGCATGGCGGTATGCCGCACCGTGGTGGAATCAGATGTCTTCGAAGCGGCGATCGTCGACAGCGACGAGCAGTTCGTCCTTGCGGGGAACGCCGCTGATGCGTGCGCTGAGGCGCCCACGCCCGTCCAGCACCAGGATGGTGGGCGTCCGCATGATGGCGAATTCACGCACCAGATCCATGTGCTCCTCGGCATTGACCTCAAGATGGCGAACCCCGGGCACGGTCGCAGCCACCTCCGTGGCAATGGCCTTGGCTGCGCGGCAGGGAGCGCACACGCTCGAGGAGAACTGCACGATGGTTGCGCGTTCCCCCATGGCGCCGTGCTGGGCGAAGGGTGAATCCGCTGCCACCACCCCCTCGCTGTCGGCAGCGAGCGCCAGCTGCTGCACGCGTCCGTCCGTGAGTTTGCGCAGCACACCGAAGCCGCTGGCGAGCACCAGCACGGCCAGCACGACGATCGCTCCACTCATGACACCACAGCCAACCCCATGCCGGGCAAACGCCGGAACCGCGTCCAGACTTCCCCCGACCCACTGCGAACACTTCGCACTCGCCTGCCTCAGGCGCGCAGCACGGTTGCCGACCAGGCCGCAATGCGGTTGGTCAACTCCTGTGTGGTGCCGCGTTCGGCGTGGCCCATTCCGGGCTCCACCCACAGTTCCGCACTCGTGTTGCCCGCTTCAACAGCCGCGCGATGCACCCGCGCGCTGTGCTCGGGCGGGAAATAGTGGTCGCGGTCGCCGTGCACGAAGAGCAGGGGATGCGTGATTACAGCCGCCGATGCCGCCGGTGAGGTGGGCAGACCGCAAGCAGGTGTATCGGGACCCTCGCCCCAGTCGCGCACCGTGAGCTTCACGCCCTCACCCACGCGCAGGGCCAGGCGGCCCCAGGGCGTTGCCGTGATACGGAACATGCGATCCATGACATGGGTGCCGCGGAAGAACCACTCGCCCACGCCACTAACCAGCACCGTGGCATCGGGCCGCTCCCGCACTTGGATCTCGCGGTCCTTCGGGGTCATGCGGTCAGGTGCGGTGGTCAATGCCGCATGACGAATCGCCACGGCCGCGCCCATGGAGAAGCCGACGGTGACCAGTGGTGCGTCGGACAGCGTTCTCGCCCAGGCGCAGACCGCATCAAGGTCGAGCGGCTCACGGTACGAGAGTGTGCAGGCACCCGCACTCTCACCATGGCCGCGCTGGTCGAACACCACCACGCGTCCGTAGGGAGCAAGCCACTGCGTGATGAGCGTGATGCCTGCCTTGCGTCGATTGCCGGTGATGCCGTGGGCCATGACGAAGGTGAGCGGGCCCTCACCGTGCGCCTCGGCCACAATGCGGGTGCCGTCACTAGAGCGCAGGACCGCGCTGTTCGTCATGCGTGCCCCACCTGCGTCGTCACGGGAAATCGGACCTCCAGCAGCATACGTCCAGTGCCGGCATCATGCGTGAGGCTCCAACGTTCCGGGCTCACCGAATCCAGCCACTGCGATCCGAGACCTGCCACTCCGCGACCCGCGGGCACGCCGTCATTGCGCACTCGCACGAGCACCTCGTCCGCGAGCTGCTGCACAGCAATCTCGATACGAGTGGCATGGGCGTGGCGAACGGCATTGGCGATGGCCTCTTCAGCGACGGCAAGCACCTGCTGGCATGCCGAACAGTGCTCCTGGTCCGGGAGGTCCAGCGTCAGCGTGATGTCGACGACCGCGGACCACTCGGCCACAAGCGTGCCCAGCGCCTTGACCACATCCAGGGGTTCCGGTTCGAAGGCACCGATAAGCGGCGTCTCCATCAACGAGTCGAGCCTCTGCAGGGCCTGGGTGGCGGTTGCCGGATTGCGTTCGTCAGCCGCTCTTTCCAGTTCCAGCGAAATGGCCATCAGCCGACCCTGCAATGACGAATGCAAGTGTCGTGCCAGCAACCGGCTGGCCTCGGCCAGCTCGCGCGCACGCACCCGCTGCGCGACATCGGCTGCGTTGAGGCTGGCCGATGCCATTTCCAGGCGCACCCGGCGGGTACCCGTCAGCCCCACGATGATGGAGGTGGCGGCCATCAGCAGCACACCCCCCAACGAACAGACGACTGCCCAGGCCACGGCCTGCGAGGTAGCCCAGCCCAGTTGTGGCATCACCAGCGGTGGCACGGACGCGATCAGCATGGCGGCGATGATGCCCGTCCAGTATTCGGCTGCACCGCGATGGCCCGGCACGCGCACGATGAGGTCAGCCACCGCCAGCACCACACAGATGCAGGTCAGTTGCAGGATGAACATGAGCACGGCCCAGCCCGGGCTGGGCATGGACATGGCCATGCCGCTGGTGAAGAGCCAGGCGATGAGAGCCGACCAGAAGATGGGATAGGGCTGCGGATAGCAACCCAGACGCAACAGCAGCGGCAGATCCACCCGCACCTGCTCGCTCGGCGGCTCCTCCCACAACTCATGCGAAATGGGGCGTATGTCGTGGTCCACCGCCTCACGCAGCGATGCTGCGATGCGTCGCAGCATCTGCACGGATTCATCGAGATCCATGGGCAGGGTCATGAAGGCACGGGTCCGTGACACGGACTCCTGCACTCGCACCGAGACGGTTGCGGCCAACTCCCTGGCCAGCGCCTGGGACAGGGCACTTTCATGCTGTGCGCGAACCAGCATCCGGGCCTGATCATCGAGCAGTCGTTCGCGCTCCGCGATGAAGCGGTCCCGGCCGTTGTAGTAGAGGCTGGTCAGCGCCAGCCACACCAGCCCTTGGAAGGCGCCCGTCCAGAACCGCGTGATCCCCAGGTAGAGCGAGGGGATTCCGACCACCGAGTGCAGCGAGCCGATGGTGAGCATGCGGACGGCGCCCACCACGGCAAAGGTCAGGATCTGCGCCTTCACCTGCCGCAGCACCAACCAGGTGCGCGAAAGCCAGCCGTAGAGCATCAGCAGCAACGCGGCGGCAGCGGATCCTAGGACGGCGGTTACCAACCCCCAGAACACAGTGCGCGGTGACTCCAGCAGGCGAACCTGGGCGACGGCCGTGGTGAGCGTGCCGACGGGGACCATGTAGAGCAGTGGCCGCATGCGCAGCGCCGCGCCGGTTTCGACGGCCAGCCACACCTGCCGCACCCCATCGGCGAAGGACTCACTGGCGCGTGACATTGCCCGTCATCTCGAGGTACGCACGGGTGAGTTGCACCCGCTGATTGAATGACGAATCCGCTGGCAGTTCGAGGCGGAGTGCCACCCGTCGCATCATCTGTTCCACCGCGCGCTCGGAAACGTTGCGACGTCTGGCGATTTCAGCGTTGGTGAGTCCTTCGGCAACGGCCCGCAGAATCGACAACTGGGAATCAGTGAACTGTTCTGCCAGACCCGGCTTGCTGATGACGCCACGCTGCCGCGGTTCCATACAGGTCTGGAGTGCTTGCGTTAGGTCAGTGATCGACTGCACATCGCGCTTGCGCAGGAAGACGGTTCGTGAGGGCAGATCGGGTGCCTGCTGCGCAAGCAGGCGGGGCGAGTCGTAGGTGGTGAGCACGACGATGCCGATCGCAGGATTCTGCCGACGCAGGGCGATGGCGATATCGGCACCATTGGGGCCGATGCCGAGATCGAGATCCAGCACCGCCGCTTCCGGGTGACCCAGGGCGGCGAACTTCATGGCCTCGCTCGCGGACGCCGCTTCCCCAATGACGCTCAAACCCTGCTGCCGCAAGGCAGAGGCCACGCTGGAGCGGGTGAGTCCGTCGTCCTCCACCACCAGCACGCGCAGGCCCATGACTTCATTATTCACGGTTCGACGTCGCCGACTGCCTGCAGGCACAATGCGCGTGTGATGGGAACCGACGCGCGGCTGGCCGCGGAGTGCCTGCGTCGCGGCGGTCTGGCTGCACTGCCGACGGAAACCGTGTACGGCTTGGGCGCCGATGCCACCAACGCGGTCGCGGTCTCTCGCATCTTCACGGTCAAGGGCCGGCCAGCCGATCATCCACTCATCGTGCACCTCGCCGATGCCCGCCAGGTCCGGTCCTGGGCACGCCAGATGCCGGCCTACGCGCAACTGCTGGCCGCGGCCTTCTGGCCGGGGCCGCTCACCCTCATCCTGCCCAAACTCCCCGAGGTGCTCGACATCGTCACCGGCGGCCAGGACACGGTGGGCCTGCGCGTGCCGGCCCATCCGCTCATGCACGAGGTGCTGGAACATCTGGGTCGCGGGGTAGCAGCGCCCAGCGCCAATCGCTTCGGCAAGGTGAGCCCCACCGCTATCGAGCATGTGTTGGCGGACATCGGCAACCTGCTGGGAACCGACGACTACCTGCTCGACGGCGGCCCCTGCGCCGTCGGTGTTGAATCCACCATCGTGGACTGCACCGGGTCGTCGCCACGGCTGCTGCGCACCGGCGCCGTGTCCGTCGAGATGATCGAGCAGACAACCGGACTGGCAGTGCTGGGGGCGGATGGTCGCATTCGCGCCTCCGGAACCCTGGCCAGCCACTACGCGCCCACCGCCACCGTGCACATTGTTAAAGCCGAGGACGTGAACAGCGCGAGCGTGGGTGCCGGGCTCATCGCCAGCGCCGCCGTGCGCACACCCGCGGGGATGGTGCGGCTGCTGGAAGCGGCCGACCACGGGGAGTACGCGCGCAACCTCTATGCCGCCCTGCGTCGCAGTGATGAACTGGGACTGCGCGATGTGATCGCAGTGCTGCCGGAGGACGCGGGCTTGGGCTCGGCCATCCGCGACCGCCTGCAACGCGCGGCGCATTGAGGCCCGCCATACTGTGCCCATGCGTGCGCTGCGTCTGACCGGATGGGCTTTGGCCACCGCCCTGGCCGTCAGTGGTTGTGGCCTGACGGATGCGCGTGATGCCGCCCTGGCGGAGGCGCGCGTGAAACCACTGGATATGGCTGACAGCCTGCGCCCCGGTCTGGTCGGGATGCCCGACTACCCTGCCACCGGCTGGGGCAATTCCGCGCCTGCAGCCACGACATCCGCCACCGTGCAGGCCCGCCTGCAGCAGATCGGTCTGCAGGCCGCTGAGCTCGGCCCTGCACTCACGGTCAGGACGGAACCCGATGGCACGTCACTCGGCATTCCCACACTGGACTTCTGCGCTGCCAACTACCCCAGCGAGGCCCTGCGCAGTGCCCGCGATCAACGCGCGGCCTACGACAAGCACGGCAGCTTCGCCGGCATCTCCAGCGAAGTGGTGCTCTACCAGTCGGACGCGGCCGCGCAGCAGGCGCTGCACGAGGTGACGGCGGCCCGCATCGCCTGCCCTGTCGACAAGCCGGTGAAGACCTTCGACGGCCACACCATTGTCTTCGCCTTCCATCCGGCACCGGGACCGTCGAACACGCCACTGCTGCCGGCGGATGCGCGGCTCATCATCCACACCACCATGAAGGTTGATGGGCAACCGCAGACCGCCTTCCTCGTCTATCAGGTACAGGGTCGCGTGCTCGCCGCGCTGTATGCCGTGGATACGACGGGCAAGCCCATGGCGCAGTCGGCACTCGATCCGCTGTACGGCCTCGCAGGCGACATGGCCAACCGCCTGAGAACCATCGCCCCCACCTTCTGACGCCCCCCACCCTCGCGCTTCACCGGCAGTTCTTGCGCGACACGCCGTGTTTTCAGTGAGTTCCGGCGGTGAAGCGGGATGGGGATCAAGCGATGGTGGAGGACTGGCGGGTCTGCTCGGTCTCGAAGCGGTAGCCCACGTTGCGCACGGTGCCGATGAGGTTCTCGAAGTCACTGCCCAGTTTCATGCGCAGCCGACGCACGTGCACATCGACGGTGCGCGTGCCACCGAAGTAGTCATAGCCCCAGACCTCCTGCAGCAACTGGGCGCGCGAGAACACGCGCCCGGGGCTGCTGGCCAGGAACTTCAGGAGCTCGAACTCCTTGAACGTGAGGTCAAGCGCGCGACCGTGAAGCTTGGCCGTGTAGGTGGCCTCATCGATGACAAGTTCACCATGACGGATCTCCTCCGTGGACTCGGAGCCGTTGTTGCCGGCCATGGCCAGCTGCCTGCCCAGAGCCAGGCGGATGCGGGCGTCGACCTCCGCCGGACCAGCGGTGTCGAGCAGAACATCGTCGATACCCCAGTCCGCGGAAACGGCCGCCAGCCCTCCCTCGGTGGCGATGAGGACGATGTTGTTGTCGATGCCGGTGGTGCGGACGAGCCGGCACAGCGAACGTGCTGCGGCCAGGTCGCGGCGACCGTCGACCAGCACGATGTCCGACGCCGGCGCACTGACAAGTGCGGAGACCTCCGGGGGCAGCACTCGCACCTTGTGTGTGAGCAGTGCAAGCGCGGGCAGCACCTCGGTGGAGAGGGTCATGGCGCGAGTCAACAACAGCAGCTCAGCCATACCCACCTCTTGAACACAAGAACTCGGACAGCCGGACGCCGGATGGCACCGTTGCCGAGTTCTGGCTGAACAATAGCGGAGTCCGGTCCCTGGACGGCGAGCCGCGCCTCGAAGAAGACACTGAGTGGCAGCCGCAGGAAGGCGCCCAGCAGCATGAAGGGCCCGAAGGGAATCGTGTCCTTGCGGCCAGTCCCTAGACCGCGAGCAGCGCCTCGAAGAAGGCACCCAGTGGCAGCACCAGGAAGGCGCCCAGCAGCATGAAGGGCCCGAAGGGAATCGTGTCCTTGCGGCCGGTCCTGCGTGACGCCAGCAGCGCCGCAGACAGGGCGCCGCCACTCATGAAGCCCAGCGCCGTGGCACCCACCACGTAGGCCCAGCCCAGGTACCCCGTGAGGGCACCGATACTGAGCGCAAGTTTCACATCGCCCATACCCATACCGCCACGCGTGAGCAGGTTCATCAGGAAGTACAGGACGAACAACGCCACGGCTCCCAGGAAGGCGCCCTGAAGCGCGGCCGGACTGTGGAAGCCCGCGTCCGCAGCCGCCAACAGCAGGGCCACTCCCGCCGCGGGCAGCGTCAGCACATCGGGAAGGCGTTTGTGGTCGACATCGATGAACCACAGGGCCGCGGCCACAGGCACGAAAAGCAGCCAGGCGATGGCGAAGATACTGGGGAGCGGCGTGGTGACGACGGCCACGGTAAGCAGTACGCAAAGCAATTCCACCTGCAGGCGACGCGCACCGGGGCTGGTGCCGCACACCCGACAGCGACCGCGCCGGACCATCCACCCCACCACGGGGAACTGCGCGTGCCAGCCCAGTGGCGCAGCGCAGGTGCCGCATCGGAGCTTGCCCCGCAACGGTTCCTGCTCGGGCACGCGTTCGATGAGCAACTGCGCGAACCACGACACCGCAGTGCCGTAGACGACCGCGATCAACAGTGCCTGCCAGGTCATGGAGCCTCCTAGGTGCGATTCTCGCAACCTAGAGGGAGTTCCCTGTGGACGACGGGCCGAAATCCGAGCCTTCTACACTCACCCACGTGCTACGTATCGGGCGGTGGCTGGACGACGGGCGCGTCATGGCGGGGGCATGGGTCACCACCCACGCGCTCGCGCTGGCCATCTGGCACTTCTATGCATATGCCGCCTGTTGCGACGTCCACTACTACTGGACGCAGATCTCCCGGCTGCAGCTGGTGGGGCCACAGCACACACTGACCGAGTACCCCACGCCCGTCATCTGGATCATGCAGATTCCATGGTGGATCTCGCAGGGCGAATGGACGTTGTACCACCGCTCCTTCGACGGCCTGATGATGTTGCTCGACGGCGTCTTCGCCATCGCCCTGTGGCGAGCGGGCGGCACCCGTCGCGTTCAGGCACTGCTCTTCTGGCTGGCCTTTCCACTGCTGCTCGGTCCCATCGCCTACATGCGCTTCGACATGATCCCGGCCGTGCTGGTGGGCGCCTCCCTGCTCACCCTGGGCGAGCAACGCCACCGTGTTTCAGGGGCGCTGACCGGCATCGGCGCGGCCATCAAGTTGTGGCCGGCAGCGCTGTGGCCCGTGTTGCTCGTGAGCCAGCGCAAGGGCAAGCTCCGCGCCAGCATCTGGTTCCTCGGCACCGCCGCGGCGCTGGCACTG
>JAKAIC010000071.1 GCA_021814565.1 Actinomycetes bacterium
TGAGGGTGCTGCCACGGGGCTGACTGGACGGCGCTAGGACTGGCACGGTGCGCCATGCCAGGTCGTGGATGCCGGCGCTGATGGATGCCATGGGGATAGGTGCTTCGGTGAGGCAGATCGTGCCCTGGTAGTTCCACAGCGGATCGCCGACCGGGGGAGCGATGACGGCGTCTGCCCGCCACACCTCTGCCAACTGGCTGGTGATCTCGCAATTGGCGCCACGGCACGCCGGGCGGTCCTCGAGACTCCCAGCGCTGCAGATGCGGAGCACGCGCCAGTGACAATTGCTGCAGGAACTCGCGGCCTGCGCCTGGGGGTAACTGGCATTGAGCAGCACCGCGCCGGAGATCTGGTAGGAGTCGGTGAGCTCGTCGGCCACCACCTCGGCCGCACTTGCGGGAAACGGCGTGGCGAGAAGCAGGAGCAGGCTGAGCAGGAATGCCTTCACGTCGTGGGACGTTATGGATCATGGAACTGTGGATGCCATGGCCCGATCGGGGCCTGTGCACAACCATGGTCCGGCCCGTGGCAGAATAGGCAGCGATCGCCCGGTCGCGTCCTTGACGCTTGACACGGGCCTTCCTCATGCGAAGGGAACCCGGTGGCAACTGCGAAGAAGGCTGCGCCCGTCAAGAAGGCCCCTGCGGCCAAGAAGGCGGCACCTGCGAAGAAGGCCACTCCTGCCAAGAAGGCCGCAGCTCCCGTCAAGCCTGCTGTGCAGGCTGCCCCGGCGGTGAAGAAGCCAGCGCCCCAGCCCAAGAAGCTTGAGATCGCCGACGACGTCGCGGTCAAGGAGAAGCCTCGGAAGCGCGGTGCTGTTGCCACGCCAGCGGTCGAGCCCAAGGCCAAGCGAAGTGCATCCACGGCGGTGGAGATCGATGATGCCGTGGTCGTCGATCTGCCGGTCGAGGAGCTTGAAGAGGTCCTCGAGGAGGACATCGACCTGGAGGCCGCTGGCGCACTTGAGACCGAACTCGAAGCGGAATTGGCCGAGGATCTGGCGGAGGTGAAGCAGGAGGAGGTCGAGGAGGTCGCTCCGGCCGAGGCTGCCGAGGACGAGGGATTCGTCATCTCCGATGTGGACGACACCGATGAGCCGGTGCAGACGGTGCACCAGGCAGGTGCCACCGCCGATCCGGTCAAGGACTACCTCAAGCAGATCGGCAAGGTGGCGCTGCTCAATGCCGAGCTTGAGGTGGAGCTGGCCAAGCAGGTCGAAGCCGGGCTCTTCGCCGAGGAGCTCCGCGACACTGCCATGGTGCCGATGGCTGGCATCAAGAAGAAGGTGCTCTGCAGCATCTGCGGGCTGCCTCCCATGACCTCCTATGTCATCGTCAAGAGCAAGGCCTATGACGATGTGCTCGCGTGCGACCGCTGCCTGGGCAAGGTCATCAATGTGGGTCGTCGGGCCAAGGACCACCTGCTGGAGGCCAACCTGAGGCTGGTGGTGTCGTTGGCCAAGCGCTACACCGGCCGCGGCATGCTCTTCCTTGATCTCATCCAGGAAGGCAACCTCGGGCTCATCCGCGCAGTGGAGAAGTTCGACTACACCAAGGGCTACAAGTTCTCGACCTATGCCACCTGGTGGATCCGTCAGGCCATCACGCGCGCCATGGCCGATCAGGCACGTACCATCCGCATCCCTGTGCACATGGTCGAGGTCATCAACAAACTGGCCCGAGTACAGCGGCAGATGTTGCAGGATCTGGGCCGAGAACCCACACCCGAGGAATTGGCACGCGAGCTCGACATGACCCCCGAGAAGGTGGTCGAGGTGCAGAAGTACGGTCGGGAGCCGATCTCGCTGCACACGCCGCTGGGTGAAGAGGGCGACAGCGAATTCGGTGACCTGATTGAGGATTCCGAGGCCATCGTGCCCTCGGATGCAGTGTCATTTACCTTGCTGCAGGAGCAACTCGAAGGCGTCCTGGACACGCTGAGCGAGCGTGAGGCTGGTGTCGTCCGCATGCGCTTCGGCCTCACCGATGGCCAGCCCAAAACGCTTGATGAGATCGGCAAGGTTTACGGCGTCACGCGTGAGCGCATTCGCCAGATCGAGAGCAAGACCATGGCCAAGTTGCGCCACCCCTCGCGTTCGCAGGTGCTGAGAGACTACCTCGACTGAGTGGGCCGACCTCGCGCAATGAGAGGGGCCGCCGTATCGCGACGGCGGCCCCTCTCATCCAGAGGATCAGAATTCCTTGACGCTGAGCCTGTAGGTCTCGTCTTGGATTTCGCGGGCGGAAGCCCGCAGCACAGCGGAGAACTTCGAGTAGTGATGCGCGCAGAACAGCAACTCGCTGCCGGCGTTCAGCACCACACGAACGTACGCCTGGGCGTTGCAGCGGTCGCAGCGATCAGACGCTGTCAGCGGTGTCGCGGCAAGAGTGGTCGTCATGGGCACCTCCGGTTCGTATTCTCAACAACATTCTCCCGTGTGGGCTTATTCCCCGCCAACTCGGCGTGTCGTCTGAGCAGGAGTCACAGTGAATTCTGTCTATTCTCAGGGCACACACCACCGATGACGGGACGAAGGGCAGGCAGTGGCGCGCGCAAGGGCGAATGACCCCGGGGACTACTCGGCCAAGCATCTCGCCGTGCTGGAAGGCCTTGATGCAGTGCGCAAGCGCCCGGGCATGTACATCGGATCCACTGACAGCCGCGGTCTGATGCACTGCCTCTGGGAGATCGTTGACAATGCCGTCGATGAGGCGCTCGTCGGCTTCGCCAAGCGCATCGATGTCATCCTGCATCCCGACGGTTCTGTCGAGGTGCGCGATGATGGCCGCGGGATTCCCGTAGACGTTGAGAAGAAGACCAGGCTGACGGGTGTTGAGCTGGTCATGACCAAGTTGCATGCAGGTGGCAAGTTCGGTGGTGGCTCCTATGCGGCCTCGGGTGGTCTGCACGGGGTCGGCGCCTCGGTGGTGAACGCGCTTTCGGAGCGGCTCGACGTGGAAGTGGACCGCGATGGCAAGGTGCACGTCATGTCCTTCCGCCGCGGTACGCCGGGCACCTTCGAGGGGCCTGCGCCGGACAGCGAATTCACCCGGCAATCGGGTCTGCGGGTCACGGGGCGGGCCAGGAAGGGCGTCAACGGCACACGCATCCGCTACTGGGCGGACCGGCAGATCTTCGATCCCAGCGCCGAACTCGACCTCGAGGCGCTGCGCGACCGTGCGCGACAGACTGCCTTCCTGGTGCCCGGGCTCGCCATCAACCTGTATGACCAGCGCGAGGGCGGCGAGGCCGCACCGGAGGTCTTCCAATTCGCCGGTGGCATCGCCTCGTACTGCGAGCATCTGGGCAGCGATGCGCCGGTGACCGGCGTCATCCGGCTCACCGGGTCGGGTCACTTCAGGGAAACCGTGCCCATGCTTGACGAGAACGGCCACATGGCACCGCGCGAGGTCGAGCGCGAGATGCTCGTGGATATCGCGCTGCGTTGGGGCACCGGTTACGACACCGATGTGCGCTCCTTCGTGAACATCATTGCAACGCCCAAGGGGGGCACGCATCTCACCGGCTTCGAACGCGCCATCACCAAGGTGCTCAATGAGCAACTGCGTGCACAGCGCACCTTGCGGGCCTCCGAGGAGAACGTCATCAAGGATGACGTGCTTGAGGGCATGGTGGCCGTGGTCACCGTGCGTCTGCCCGAACCGCAATTCGAGGGGCAGACCAAGGAAGTGCTCGGCACGCCGGCTGCTACGCGCATCGTGGCCAACGTGGTACAGCGTGAACTCAGCAATTGGTTCACGACGCCTCCACGCGGCGACAAGCAGGCCACCAAGCTGGCGCTGGAGAAGGTGGCGGGTGCCATGCGGGCCCGCGTCACCGCACGCGCCCATCGAGACGTGCAGCGTCGCAAGACCGCGTTGGAATCGTCGGCGCTGCCGGCCAAATTGCGAGACTGCCGTTCTGATGACGTGGCCAAGACCGAACTATTCATCGTAGAAGGGGACAGTGCACTCGGCACTGCGAAGGATGCGCGCAACTCCGAGTTCCAGGCCATCCTGCCCATCCGCGGCAAGATCCTGAACGTGCAGAAGTCGTCGCTTGCCGACATGCTCAAGAACGCTGAATGCGCGTCGATCATCCAGGTCATCGGTGCGGGGTCAGGACGCACCTTCGACCTTGACCAGGCGCGATACCAGAAGATCATCCTGATGTCGGACGCGGACGTCGACGGTGCGCATATTCGCACGCTGTTGCTCACGCTCATCCATCGGTACATGCGGCCGCTGCTGGAGAGCGGTCGTGTATTCGCGGCAGTGCCCCCGCTGCACCGCATCGATATCGTGGCCTCGGGACGCACTCCAGCCGAGGTCCGCTACACCTACTCGGATGCCGAGATGCGCGAGACCCTGAGGGGCCTGAAGGCCAGCGGACGGCGCTGGCGCGACCCGGTGCAGCGGTACAAGGGTCTGGGCGAGATGGACTCCAAGCAGTTGCGCGAGACCACCATGGATCCGCGCACCCGCACGTTGCGTCGCATCACCATGTCTGACGTGCAGGCGGCGGAACGGGTGTTCGATCTGCTTATGGGGTCAGAGGTGGCCCCTCGCAAGGACTTCATCGTGCAGGGTGCTGCCACCCTCGATCGGGCTCGCATCGATGTGTGAGGCCTAGAAGCCGGCGCGTTCTGCCTTGCGCACCAGGTCATTGCGTCCCACGGCGCCGAACAGTGCCGACATCGCCGTGATATCCGCCTTGATGGTTCCCACGGAGAAGCCAAGGTCGGTCGCTATGGCGGCATTGGCATGACCCTCGCGAATGGCGGCGAGCACGCGCAGTTGCCGTGGCGTGAGCTGCAGGCGTGCCTCCGAAGGCGGCGGGAACTCGTCCTCGGGATACTGCGCGAGCAGCCAGAGGGTGAGGGCGGATGTCACGACGGTTGTGGCGTCGCGGAACTCCCAACTGCGCTCGATGCTCTGCGGGGCGTGGATGGACAGAACACCGACCGGCCGTGCCGCAGCAAGCAAGGGCAGGAACAGGTACTCGCCGCGAGCGGGCAGTCCCAGAGGGTGCATTAGTGGGAACTCGGCCGTGAGCGCGCTGCCATCGACGAGATGCTCCTGCGCGCTGCGGTAGGTAGCCGCCTGCGCGGTGGCCGAGGGCAGGGGCAGCAGGGCACAGAGCCGGCGTTGCGGGGCTGTCAGTCCCGCTTGGGCCCGGAGCTCGAGCCGTTGTTCACGTGCGCCGTGCAGCATGACGAGGTCAGCACCGATGGAACGCAGTGGGCCCTGGGCGATGGCCCGGGCGATGGCGGAGGGACGCGACTGCGCGGCGAGCAGCGAGAGGAAGGCACCAAGCGAGGCGTCGCGCCGCTCCATGTGCTGGTTCCTTCCGACCAGCAAACGCTGACAGTTGGAGCCGCCAAGTTTGTGTCACGACCACGGTCCTGTGGGTCCATGGCTAGTCCAGAGCCATGTGCGGGTCAGCCCCGGAAGGGCTGCAGCAATCCGGAGCTGACGTTGTAGATGGCCCCGGCGACGTCCACTTGCGGGTGCAGCAGTGGGAAGGCGCGGATGCGGGTGAGGTCGGAGCGCAGCGCCTGCTCCTGATCACGCTCGGTGCGGATCTCGAGGGAACGGGTGTCCATGCCAGAGGCGGCAAGGATCTGCGCATGGACCTCAGCCTCAGTGCCCGAGGCCATGCGGCAATCGGTGTGGGGCATCACCAGGATCCGTCGCACACCCAGAAGATGGGTGGCGAGAACGAGGGTCCGCAGCACATCTTCGGTGACACGGGCACCGGCATTGCGGATGATCTTCACATCGCCGGGGCGCATGCCCACGATCGCGAGTGGCTCTATGCGGGAGTCCATGCAGGTGATGATGGCGAGGCCCTGCACGGCTTTGCCGGTGAGGTGAGCGTCCTTGAAATTGCGGGCGTAGGTGGCGTTGGCAGCCACCACATCGGCGAACACGTCGTCGGGAAATCCGTGCTCTTGGGCGAGGTAGGTCATGCCGGGATGCTAATGGCCCTTGCCCGATGAGGGCCGCCCGTTAGCCTTCAGCGCATGTCCGATCACAACGCTGACCTCGCGATCATCGGTGCCGGCCCTGCCGGCCTTTTTGCTGCCTACTACGCCGGCTTCCGGGGTTTTTCCGTGGTCGTGATCGACGTCCTACCCGAGCTCGGCGGACAGGTGACCGCCATGTATCCCGAGAAGGAGATCTTCGACATTGCCGGCATTCCGGCCATTCGTGGCCGGGACCTGGTGAGCAATCTGGCCCAGCAGGCCGCCGCGTACAGCCCCACCTATCTGCTGGAACGGAAGGTGATGGACCTGCAGAGCGATTCGGAGGGTGTGACGCTCACCTGTGATACCGGAGAGGTTGTGCGGGCCAAGGCCGTAATCATCGCCGGTGGTATCGGTTCCTTCACGCCAAGACCGCTGCCCACGGGTGGGGAGTGGGCGGGCAAGGGCATGGTCTATTTCGTGCCCTCGCTGCAGGAGCATGCTGGGAAGGATGTGGTCATCGTCGGTGGTGGTGATTCCGCCTTCGACTGGGCGTGGAGCCTGCGGGATATCGCCAAATCCATCGCCATCGTGCATCGCCGTGACGCCTTCCGTGCCCATGCCAGCACGGTGGACATGGTGCGTGATGCTGGGGTGCGCCTCATCGTCAATGCTGAGGTCTCCGCCGTTGACGGTGACGAGCTGGTCCGCTCGGTCACGGTGAGGAGCAAGGTTGACGGGGTTGAGGAGGCGCTGCCCTGTGACACCCTGGTGGCCGCGCTCGGCTTCGTCGCCAACATCGGTCCGGTGGCGGACTGGGGGCTGGAACTCGAGAAGCGGCACATCAAGGTGAACACCGCCATGTTCACCAATCTGCCGCGCGTACTTGCCTGCGGCGACATCGCGGCCTACGAGGGACGCGTGCCTCTGATCGCGGTGGGTTTCGGCGAGGCCGCCACCGCGGTGAACAATGCGGCACCACTCATCGACCCCAATTTCGGGGTATTCCCCGGTCACTCCTCCGGCGGCAGCGCCGAGTGACTAGCCCGCGGCCTCTACCACGTCCTGGAGCGGGGCACCGGTCCCGTCCCGGCGCTCACTGAGTTCAGGGGCGTCGACGGGAGCGCCGGATGGTCCGGCCAGCCGCGGTTCAGCCGGCGTGATGGCCGCGAATGCCAGGTGGTCCTCGCCCTTGCGGAAGCCGTGGCAGCGCACGCCGCCGGTGGCTCGGCCCTTGCCCGGATAGAGCGCGAACGGTGTGCGCTTGATGGTTCCGGGATCAGCGCCCGGAAGTGCGCTGCGGCTGGCAGCCACGGTGATCACCTCGGCTGCTGCTGGGACCACACTGAAGCGGATGACGTTGGCGTCAGCATCGAGATTGATGCCTGCCATGCCAGCTGCTGCACGGCCCTGGGGACGTACCGCCGAGGCCGGGAAATGCAGCAACTGGGCCTGATCGCTGATGAAGGCCAGCTCATCTCCGTCGGACGCGTTTCCAGCGCCGATGATCTCGTCACCGTCGGCGAGGCTCACGATCTCGTACAACGGCTTGTTGACCAGCTCTGGTGCCACTCGCTTCACCACGCCCTTGCGCGTGCCCAACGCGATCGGTGCAGCACTGTCTGACACGTCGACAATGGCCACTATGGTCTCGCCCTTGTCGAAGGTGGCAGTGTCGGCAATCGGCACCCCTCCTCGCAGGACGGGTGAGGTGGCAGTGTCGGCAAGCACGGGGAGGGCCACGGCTGACACCCGTGCCAGGCGTCCGCGATTGGTGACCACCCCGAATTCGCCGCGGGTGGACGTCAGGACGGCGCCGACGATGACATCATGTCGCGCCCGACCGCCTGTTCGCGGCAACGGTGCTGCGGTTCGCGTCCGCGCCACCAGACCGGTGCTGGCGAGCAGCACGAAGCAGGGCTCATCGGCCACTTCGAGGTCAGTGGTCACCGGTTCCGGCGCCTGTTCCAGGAGCACGGTGCGACGGGGTGTGCCGTGCACGGATGCGACCTCGGCCAACTCATCGGACACGGTGCGGCGGATTAGCCGCTCATCAGCCAGCAGCGCATCGAGTTCCGCGATGCTGCGCTGCAACTCCTCGCGTTCCCTCTCCAACTCCAGGGTGGAGAACTTGGTGAGGCGACGCAATGGCATTTCGAGAATGAAAGTGGCCTGGATCTCGGAGAGCTCGAAGACCTGCATGAGCCGTGCGCGTGCTGCGGAGGCGTCGTCACTGGTGCGGATGACATCGATGACCTCATCGATGTTGAGGATGGCGATGTGCACACCGTCCACAAGATGAAGACGATCTGCAGCCTTGGCGCGGCGGAAACGTGAACGGCGGGTCACCACCTCGATGCGGTGCGCGATGTAGACGTCGAGCATCTCGCGCAGGCCCAGGGTTTCGGGCTTGCCATTGACCAGTGCCACGTTGTTGATGGTGAACTGCTCCTCCAGTGGCGTGGAGCGATACAGCTGCTCCAGTACGGCCTCTGGGTTGAACCCGGATTTGATCTCGATGATGAGGCGCAATCCGCGCTCGCCGTCGGAGAGATCGGTGACATCGGAAATACCCTGCAGTTTCTTGCTCTGCACCAGATCCTTGATGCGCTCGATGACGCGCTCGGGGCCCACGTTGTACGGGAGTTCCGTGACCACCAGGGCCTGACGTCGAGCCGTTACATGCTCGATCTTCACGGTGGCGCGCATCTTGAAGGCGCCACGGCCCTCCCGATAGGCGTCACGGATGCCGTCGATGCCGATGATGCGACCACCGGTCGGCAGGTCGGGACCGGGCACGAAGCGCATGAGATCGGCGAGGGTGGCCCTGGGATTCGACAGGAGGTGTCGCGTGGCGGCAATCACCTCGACCAGGTTGTGCGGCGGCATGTTGGTCGCCATACCGACGGCGATACCACTGGCACCGTTGACCAGCAGGTGGGGAAGCGCCGCCGGCAGGACGGTGGGCTCGGTCTCGCGCCCGTCGTAGTTGGGCGCGAAATCGACTACATCCTCTTCCAGCCCGGTTGTCATGAGCAGGGCGGCCGCGGCTAGGCGCGCCTCGGTGTAGCGATACGCGGCGGCTCCATCATCAAGGGAACCGAAGTTGCCATGGCCGTCGATCATGGGCAGGCGCAGGGAGAAGTTCTGCGCCATGCGCACCATGGTGTCGTAGATGGCCGTGTCGCCATGCGGGTGCAGTCGACCCATGACCTCGCCGACGACCCGTGCCGATTTCACGTGGCCGCGGTCCGGTCGCAGACCCATCTCATTCATGGTGAAGAGGATGCGGCGCTGGACCGGCTTCAATCCGTCGCGTGCATCGGGCAGGGCCCTGGAGTAGATGACGGAGTAGGCGTACTCCAGAAAGGACCCCTGCATCTCAGCGGTGACATCGATATCGTCGATGCGCTCAACGACGGGCGTGTTGTCTTCGGGGGTGCGGCGTGCCATGGGTTTCCTCCGGGCGCACCGTATCGCCTGCCGATGCAGCATTGAGCGCCCACCACGCTGCCGGCCTGGCGTGTGACCGTTGCTGGGCGCGGCTGCCGCCGGACGGGGTCAGCAGGAGCAGGGGCGGCCGCGACTGTGGCAGGCTGCACTGATGCGGCGCCACGTGACCCTCCTTGAT
>JAKAIC010000072.1 GCA_021814565.1 Actinomycetes bacterium
TCAGAACGTGTCCATGCTCGAGGGCTGGCCAACCGTGCTGCATCACGTCGGCGCGTTCCTGCACACCGACTACTACCCGGTGGTCTTCTCGTTCACGTTCGCTCTCGCCATCGCCATGCAGGTGGGTCTGCTCGCGCTCGCCTCAGCATTCGCGACACGATTCAACACCGAGAGCATGTGGCAGAACTTCGCACGCTTCGGCTACGCGTTGATCCCGCTCGACATCGCCGCGCACATGGCGCACAACCTGTTCCATCTGCTCTCCGAGGGCAAGGCAGTGGTGTTCACCGCCATGCCCATCGTCGGGCAGTCAATGCCGACGCAGTCACCGGCCCTCGTGGGATCAAGCATGATCCACGTCCTGCAATACACGATGCTGGCACTCGGCGTGCTTGCATCGCTGTATGCGGTGTACCGCACGGCGAAACGCCAGTATCCGATTGCCACTACGCATCGGAAGGTGCTCGTCCCGTTCTCGGTGTTGGTGATCGGCTTGGCGCTCCTCAACACCTGGATGTTTGCGCTGCCCATGATGCACCGCGTTTAGCCGGCACCAGAAACGACCGGGTGGTCCTCGCCGCACCAGCGGGGACCACCCTGTCGTGTTGTTCAGATCATGTACTCCAGACGAGTCATCATGCCGGCTTCCGCGTGGTAGATGTTGTGGCAATGCACCATCCAGCGGCCCGGGTTGTCGGCCTTCAGGTCGATGGGAAAAGCGGCCATAGGAGGCACCAACACGGTGTCCTTCCGTGGCCCCGTCCCTCCAGCGCCGCCCACCTGGAAGGTGTGGCCGTGGAAATGGATGGGATGGGACATCATCGACATGTTGCGGATGAGGAAACGGCCGGTCTCGCCCTGACGGATGGTGAGCGGCGATGTGTGGTCGTAGGTCGCACCATTGATGGTCCACACGTATGGCGCCATCGAACCTGAGAGCACGAGTTCCTGCGTGCTGTTCGGATCCCGCGCCGGCAGGGCAGCGCCGGGTGCCACGCGCAGCGCATCGGCCGTCAATGGAGTGGAGTCGAGCTCGCTCGGCTGGGCGGAGGCGCCGGGTGCGGTGCCGCTGGCCGTGCGCACAAGGGCACGTGCCACACCGCTCTTGCCCGATGGCGCTGCCACCAAAGGAAACACGCCGTCCTTGAGCGTGACCAAGAAGTCGTAGCGCTCACCCATGCCGATGCGGATCGCCTGGGTGGTAACCGGCTGCACCGGGTAGCCGTCGGAATGCGTCACCGTGAGCATGTGGTCACCGAGGGCAACGTTGTAGATGGTGTCGGCGGAGGCGTTGATCATGCGTACCCGGATCCGTTGTCCGGGCTTGGCCAGCAACACGTCCGGGTCAGTCGTGGCACGACCGTTGATGAGGAACATGGGGTAACTGACGTCACCGCCGTCGGCGGACATCATCCCCCCCATCCCGCCGCCCATGCCGCCCATGCCGCCCATCATGCCGCCGCCATTGCCGTTGGCGGGTCCGCCGGCGGCACGCAACTTGGCCAGATTCTCGTCCGGGCTGGGCCCCACGCCGTCGGTCCAGTCGTCCAGGACGACGATCCACTCGAGGTCATAGCCACCGGGTTCGCGGGGATCGTCAATGATGAACGGCGCATACAGACCACGGTCCATCTGCAGTCCGGTGTGGGGGTGGAACCAATGCGTGCCCGAATCGGGGACCACGAAGTCGAAGTTGAAGCTGCCACCAGCTGGCGTCTGCGGAGTGGTGACGCCAGGAACCCCGTCCATGTCATTGCGGATGGCCAGACCGTGCCAGTGAACGCTTGTCGGTTGGGGTAACTGGTTCTTGAAGGCGATCTGGACACGGTCGCCGGCGGTGGCACGGAGCACCGGTCCGGGCAACTGATTCCCGTACGCCCAGGTTTCGACGATGGTGCCGCCGAGATCGATCTTGGTGGGCGCGGCCGTCAGCGTGAAATTGCGCAGTTGACCGGTCATCGCGTGTGCATCGCTGGTCACCAACGGAATGGGCGTGCCGCCGCGTTGATTTAGAAACCGTGAGGCACCAACGCTCGCGCCGGCCGCGATGGCGCCGGCACCAGCAAGGCCCGTCACAAACTGTCGTCTCGTCAACCCCATGCTGCTGTTCCTCTCCCACATTCCGGTGCAGCAAGCCTGCCCATCGCATGTGACGAAAGTCCTGAGGAACGATGAAGATTCCTTGAAGATCGCACCGAACGGCGTCGGTCGACGAGGCTTCATCGATTCTTGACCACACAACGATGGGGCCTTCATGGACGCGGCGCATCATCAATGCAGTGGCACCGTGCGGTACCACGCTAAGGAAAGGTGCCGATCATGATGGGTTGGTTCGGAGACGGCTACGGCTGGAGCGGCGTGAACGCGCTCGGCATGGGCCTCATGATGGTGCTCGTGTGGGGCTCCATCATCGCCCTCGGATTCTGGCTGGTGGCGCGCATCACGCGCACTGAACATTCGCAGCCCAGCGGGTTGGAATCACCGCGCGCGACCCTCGACCGGCGCTTCGCCGCCGGCGAGATCGATGCGGAGCAATACGCCAACGCGCGCCGCCTCATTGAGTCGAAGTAGTCAGCACGCATGGAGCTGCGAACCAAACGGGCGCGACTCACCGCGCATGCGTCGCGGCCCGTGCAGAAGTTGCCGGCAATAGGGTCGAACCTGCTCGCGCACGATTCCCGGAAGGAACCGCCAGTGACCGATCTGTTGAAGATCCTCGTCGTCGACGATGAGATTCCCATGACCCGAGTCGTCGGCAGTTATCTGGAACGGGATGGATTCGAGGTGGCGGTCGCACACTCTGGTCCCGATGCGGTGACGGCAGCGCGCGAGGGCGCGCCCATGCTGATCGTGCTCGACATCATGTTGCCCGGGTTCGACGGGATAGAAGCCTGCCGTCGCATTCGACAGTTCTCCGACGCCTACATCATCATGCTGACCGCTCGCGACGAAGAGGTGGACAAGATCCTCGGCCTTTCGATGGGTGCTGACGACTACCTCGTCAAACCATTCTCGCCGCGGGAACTTGTAGCGCGGGTGCACGCCATGCTGCGCCGACCGCGTATCGGCGCAGTCGGCGCGCCCGTGGCCGAGGAGCCCATCGTCATTGGCGAGTTGGGTATCGATTTGGAGGCCCGCACCGTCACCTTGGCTGGCGCGGAAGTGGACCTCACGCGCACGGAGTTCGACATTCTTGCCGCGATGGCTTCCCGACCGAAGGCGGCGTTCACTCGGCGGCAACTCATCGACGCGGTGTGGGGGCCGGGCTGGTACGGCGATGAGCACGTGGTGGACGTGCACATTGGTCATGTGCGCACCAAGTTGGGTGACACAGCCGCCGAGCCGCGGTTCATTCGCACCGTGCGCGGCGTTGGATACGGAATGGGCAACGGATGAGCCGGCGGCGCCCGCGCTTGGCGTCTCGACTGATGACCGCGCAGGCCGTGGTCGTCGGGGTAGGAGCTGCGACACTCCTAGTGGCCGCCGCACTGGTGGCGCCTCGGCTATTCCATGAGCACTTGGCTAGCGCAGGCGTGGACTCATCGGGCGTGCGACTGCATGCCGAGGAGGCCTTCACGTCCGCCTTCGGCATTTCCGTCGTCGTCGGCACGGCCATGTCATTGCTCGCTGCGCTTGCCACCTCATGGCTGCTGGTCCGGCGCATCTCCCAACCCGTCGAAGACCTGGCCCGGTCCGCGCAGGAAGTCGCGAACGGCCATTTCGATGTGGATGTACCGGACGCGATCTTCAGTCGCGAGTTGCAGCAGTTGTCGAGTTCGTTCACCGACATGGCGCGCCGCTTGGCGGAAACCGAGTCGTCGAGGACACAGCTCGTGGCGGACATGGCGCACGAGCTGCGGACGCCACTGGCCACACTCGAGGCGTACATCGACGCCTTAGAGGACGAGGTCATGCCGCGCGATGCAGCGGCCTGGACCACGATGCGAACGCAGGTGGCACGGTTACGCAGGCTCGCCGGCGACCTACGCGAGAGCGCTGCCGCCGCTGAACACGCGCTGGGCATGGTCATGGAACCGCTCGACGGCCGCGATGTGGCGATGGCGGCAGTAGACGCCGCCTTGCCCCGCTATGCGGCCAAAGACGTCGACCTCAAATACCTTGGTTGCCCCGCAGCGTGCCCAGTGAGCGCGGACAGCATGCGTCTACAACAGGTGCTCGCGAATCTTCTCGACAATGCACTGCGGCACACACCAACCGGTGGCACGGTCACCGTGACTACCAACCGCGATGCGACGTCGATGACCTTGACCGTGGCCGACACCGGCGAAGGCATTCCGAGCGCGCAACTCACGTCCGTGTTCGATCGCTTCCACCGGGTTGACCCGTCGCGGGTCAGCGTTGACGGCAGCGGCAGCGGCCTCGGACTCACCATCGCGCGAGCCATTGTCGTTGATCACGGCGGCACCATCACCGCTGCGAGCAAGGGTCTCGGGCACGGTTCCACGTTCACCGTGCGCCTGCCCGCCCTCCGCTGACATCGGCGCGGATCATTCGATCTGGGCCGATGGCTCGCCTGATCCGAGGCACTCGCAGCCTCGCGGACGCACGCGCCATGCGTCGATTCTCAAGCATGCCTGTCAGGGCGAACCCGTGACCTTGATTGATTCTTCATCGGAACCGGATCGGGCGTTCAGGGTGGGAAGGCAACATTGGGCAGCGATGCGAAGGAGCCCCATGTCCGGGAAGAACAATGCGCGCGAGATCGCGGCGAGGATGCGCGAGGAACAGGCGCGCATCGAGCGGCGACGACGGAACGCAGCCTGGGGAGCTGGAATCGCCGCCGCCGTGGTCGTGATTGCTGGCCTCACGTGGATGGGTGTGCGGGGGCAGACTGCCGCTGCTGTGGCGCCGATTCAAGGGCTGCACACGTTCAAGAGCCTGGCTCGCGATCACGTGGACAGCGCGGTTTCGTATTCGCAAACGCCACCCGTGGGCGGCAAGCATTCACCGACATGGCAGAACTGCGGCTGGTACGACGCTGCGGTGCGCAGCGAGAACGCGGTTCATTCACTTGAGCATGCAGCCGCATGGATCACGTACAGACCATCACTTTCCAGCCAAGACAAGTCGACGTTGAAATCAGCACTGGCCGGCAAGGCGTATGTGTTGGCGAGTCCATTCCCTGGTCTCTCGGCACCCGTCGTGGCCAGCGCTTGGGGCGCGCAGGTGAAACTCACTGGCGTAAACGATCCTCGTCTCGCTCAGTTCATCAAGCGCTTCGCGAATTCGCCGAATGCGCCTGAACCGGGTGGCGAGTGCACCGGCGGCATCGGAACACCCGCGAACTGACGTGGGGGAGCGGGGCTCGATCGATTTGCGACCCGCCCTACCTGCGCAGTCATGAACCCTTGGCACTGTCCTACCCAGGTCATACGATCTGCAACATGACCCAGAACGCTGATTCTGGGGATTTCTCCAGTTCTGGAGTGGGTACTCCCCTCTCGCGCACAGACGGCGTGGCCACGCGGCCACGCCTATGCTGTCCCACCATGTCCCACGCTTGCTGCCATGACGTCGGTGGCCATTGCGCAACCGGACACGACCCCGCACACCGCCGCTGCCGGTAGCGTGGCGCCCGCCCCCACCCCAAGGCACCGCACAACGCACAGCCCATCCCCCAGGGAGTGACCATGCCCCGGTTCCTCATCTCCTTCAACGACGGCGACATGGACTTCCCGGAGGCAGACCTGCCCGAGGTCGGACGCGCAGCGCACGCCGTCATGCGCGATGCCATGGCAGCGGGGGCGTGGATCGTCGGCGGTGGTTTCCTTGGCTACACCGCCCACGTCGTCACGGCGGACGGCAGCGTGCGGCCCGGCCCGCTGCGCGAGAGCCCGGTACACCTTGGTGGCTTCACGGTGCTCGAGGTCGACTCCGAGGACGCCGCGTACGCGTGGGCCGCGCGCTTCGCTGACGCCTGCCGCTGCCCGCAGGAGGTCCGCGCGATCATGCCCGACCCTGAGCAGGAGTCACTCCAGGCGGGCGCTCACACCTGACGGGCACGCGGCAACGCCAGCGCGTCCCCACCCGTGCACAACCGGATTGACGGGCCTATTCCCTCTGCTCATACTTCTGTACATGTCTCGATCGCTTCCATTGGCCGACGCCCGCAAGGACTTCTCGGGCATCGTCGACGAGGTCGTGACCACGCATGAACGCGTGGTGGTGACGCGTCATGGCGAGCCTGCCGTCATGCTCGTGTCGGTCGACGACTTCGAGGCGCTCGAGGAGACCCTGGACATCCTCGGTGACAAGCGGCTCCTCGCCGATATCCAGCGCTCCCTTGCCAGCACACGCCGGTACACGCTCGAGCAGGCGAAGGCCGGGCTGCAGCGCCGCCATCGCGCATGACCTACCGCATCGTCTTCACGACGGGTGCCCTGCGCGACCTCTACGCGCTGCCGGAGAAGGTGGCGTGGGCCGTCCTGGCGTTCTGCGAAGGACCCCTCGCCGCTGACCCGACCCGGGTGGGCAAGCCCCTGCAACGGGAGTTGCGCGGCCTGCACTCCGCCCGGCGCGGGGAGTACCGCATCATCTACCGCATCGACGGAGCCACGGTGACCGTGGACGTCATCCGCATCCGCCATCGCGGAGCCGCCTACGCGCGCGAGTGACGGCCCGAACGTCAGGCCCACCCCCGCCCCTGACGCGGGCACGCCGCGGTGGCGGCACCTCGCGCAATAATCTACAGTTGTAGCCGTGCAAAAAAGAGGTGACACCCGACGGGTGCCTGCGGGCCTTGGCCCAGCGCCCGCCAACCTGCCGCGCGCGACCACGCTGCCGACCGAGGCGCAGGCGCAGGTGCTCGAGGCACTGCGCACCTTCGAACATCCCGCCACGCTGGCGGAGCTCACCGACGTCACGGGCCTGCACGGCAACACCGTGCGCGAGCACCTCGCCTCACTCGAGGCCGACGGCCACGTACAGCGCGGCACGCAGTCACCGCAGGGTCGCGGCCGTCCCGCCGCCACCTACATCGCGAGCCCACGCACCGATGACCCGCTCACGCGCGAGTACGTCGGCCTCGCCACCACGCTCGCTGCTGCCCTGCGTCGCCTCAGCCGTCACCCGGCCGCCGATGCGCGCACAGCGGGCCGCGACTGGGGCCGGCAGCTCGCGCAGACGGGTGGCACCGCGGACGCCCGCACCCCGATCCAGCGTCGACGCTCGGTGGTGGCACTGCTGGAACGACTGCGCTTCGCACCAACAGCCAGTGCCAACGCGACGACGGTGCGCCTCACGCGCTGCCCACTGCTCGATGCCGCACACGAGTATCCGGACGTCGTCTGCACCATCCATCGCGGCGTCGTCGAGGGCATGCTCGCCACCTGGGGCGACACCACGACGACGGTCGAGCTCACCCCCTTCGCCGAGCCGGGTGCCTGCGTGCTGCAGCTCACGCCTCTGCGGGGGCGCAGTGATGCTTGAGCCAGCCGACGCCAACGCAGTGGCAACGGCACCGGACGACGCCCCACAGCCCAACGCGAGCGACACCACAACAGCGCCCATCACCGCCACGTCCGCAACCCCAACGCCCCCAACACCCGACGCCCCGCACTCGCGCCAGACGCCGTTCCCATGGCATCGGGTGCCGCTGCTCGTACTCGCCCTCTGCGCCCTCATCGTGGGCCTCGATGCGGCCACCATCCTGCTCGGCCTGCCCGCACCAGTGACGACTGATCGCCTACCCGAGGTGCACGGCATGCTCATGGTCATCGGGTTCGTCGGCACCCTTATTGCCCTCGAGCGCGCAGTGGCGCTGCGCCGCGCCGCGGCCTTCCTCTCACCCATCCTCTTGGGCGTCGGTGCACTGCTGCTCGTCACGCCCCTGCCGCTGCGCACGGGTCAGCTGCTGATGGTCGGTGGCAGCGCGGTGCTCGTCGCCATATACGTGCCACTGTGGCAGCGCCGCCCAGACGACGCCGTGACGGTGCAGGCCCTCGGCGCGGTCCTCGCCCTGGGCGCGACGGTGCTGTGGCTCGGTGAACTCGACATTGCCCGCCTACTGCCGTGGCTCGTCGGCTTCGTGGTGCTCACCATCGGAGGCGAACGGCTGGAGCTCGCGCGCATCCACATCGGCGCCAATCAGGGCGCGCGCCTCGTCGCGTTGTCGATGCTGCTCGCCGGCGCCATCATCGCCACGACCTTCACCGACCTCGCCTACCCGCTCGTCGGATTGGCGTTGCTGACACTGGGCGGATGGCTCGCGGTACGTGACGTCGCCCGCCGCACCATCCACTCGCAGGGCCTGCCCCGCTTCACGGCCGCCTGCCTGCTCTCGGGCTACGCGTGGATCGGCGTCGCCGGCAGCGAGTGGATGGCGGGTGGCGTGCACATCGACAGCCCCGCGTACGACGTCGTCGTGCATGCGACGTTTCTCGGCTTCACCATCTCGATGATCCTCGCGCATGCGCCGGTGATCCTCCCCGCCATCCTGCGCAGGCCGCTGCCGTACCACCCGGCCATGCTCGTGCCAGCGGGGTTGCTGCAAGCCAGCCTCATCGTGCGCCTGTGGCTCGGTGACGGCCTGGGATGGCACGCGGCCTGGCAGATGGGCGGCCTGCTCAACGTTGTCTCGCTCCTGGGTTTCGTCGGGGTCACCGTCTGGGCTGCACAACGTGCGAAGCACGCCACGCACATGCGACGCACAACGCACACCCCGCACGCCACCAACGCACCCCAGACCCTCTCCCAACCACACCCGATCGCAGACAGGAGGGCGCAGGCATGAGCACCGGCAGACCGGATCCGGCAGCGGGCGGCCGTCGTCGGGGCTTCTCCCCGCTGCGTGACCTGCCGAGCACCCTGTGGCTCATGGCAGCGGGCATCTCACTCGCGCTGCAGCACTGGATCACCGCGCCGCAGTGGCTCGTCATCCACCTCGTGGTGCTCGGTGCCGCAAGCCACTCAATCCTCGTGTGGAGCCGCTACTTCGCGTTCACGCTGCTCAAGGTGCCGCCACGTCCCAGTGACCAACGCCAGCAGAACATCCGTCTCCTACTGCTCAACCTCGGCACCCTCGCGGTCGTCACGGGCGTGCTCGGGTCATGGCCCGTATCGGTCATCATCGGCGCGACGGCGGTGGCCACGGCAGCGGCCTGGCATGGATGGTCACTTGCCCGGCAACTGCGAGCGTCACTCTCGGTGCGTCTGCGCATGGTGATCCGCTACTCGATTGCCTTGAATATGTGGCGCGCTATTTCAGCCTGCCCTTTTCGCGCAGCGGCGTGCTCGCCGGCCTTCCGGTTCGCGGCGCGCAGATCAGCGCCGATCTTGCCGCCCGTGCCGCCGAAAAGGCCGGGCTTCGCGCCGAAATCGAACGGCTGAAGCTTCGCGACATTCCGGGCGTTGTCTTTCCGGTCATCGCCTTTCTTCGGGATGGGGGCGCGTG
>JAKAIC010000073.1 GCA_021814565.1 Actinomycetes bacterium
CCGATCTCTCTTCATCTTCGCCCGCTTCCGCCATGAACTCCGCATCGGCAACCAACCCGGGGAAGCCGCAGCCATGGCCGTCGGCACTGCGGGTTCCGCGGTCCTCACTGCCGGTCTCACTGTGGTGATTGCGCTCTCCGGCCTCTTCGTCGCCGGCCTGCCCTTCCTGACCGAAATGGGTCTGGCCGCGGCGGGCACCGTCGTCATCGCCGTGCTCTCGGCGCTCACCTTGGTGCCCGCAGTGCTGGGCTTCATGGGCTACCGCGCGCTTCCGCGCCGCGAACGGACGGCCGCCATGGAGCGCGCTGCCCGGCAGGTCCACGACGAACACGTGGATGAGCCGGTGGCACGCGGCTTCATCGCGGGTTGGGCCGGGCTGACGACCAGACGCGGCTGGGTCACGCTCGTGGCCGCTGCGCTGGTCCTGGGCACCCTGTCCATCCCCGTGCTCTCCATGCGCACCACCTTGGCGCAGGAGTCCGCTCCCGGCACCACGCAGGCCCAGGCGGACGCGGTCATCGCCCGACACTTCGGCCCCGGCCTGGCCGGGCCACTCATCGTGCTTATCGATGGTGCAGGCGCAGTGGATCGCGCGTCGATCATCGCCCACGACTCAACCACGCTGGCTGATGTCCTGTACGTCATGCCGCCGACGCCGGCGCCCAGCGGTACCGCCGCCTTTGTCACCATCATCCCCAGGTCGGGACCCAGTGAGCAGTCAACCGTGGACCTGGTGAACACTCTGCGTCAGCGTTTCCAGACACCCGATGGTCCCAAGGTGTACGTCACCGGTACCACCGCCGTCAGCGTGGACGTCACTCAGTCACTGAACCACGCCCTGCCGCTGTACCTGCTGCTGGTCGTCGGGCTGGCGTTCCTGTTGCTGGTGCTGGTGTTCCGGTCGCTACTCGTGCCGTTGGTGGGAGTGATCGGCTTCCTGCTCACGGTAGGTGCCACCTTCGGGTCGACCACCGCGGCCTTCCAGTGGGGCTGGCTTTCCGATGTGCTGGCGGTGCCCAGCGGGCCGCTCATGAGCCTCATGCCAATCATGGTGATCGGCATCCTCTTCGGGCTGGCCATGGACTACCAGGTGTTCCTGGTGTCCCGCATGCATGAGGCCCATGCGCACGGCTCCGCTGCGCGTGAGGCGGTCACCTTCGGGTTCCGGCAGGCGGCCCCTGTCGTGATCGCGGCTGCCACCATCATGTTCTCGGTCTTCGCCGGCTTCATCAGCAGCAAGGAAGCCATGATCAAACCCATCGCTTTCGCGCTGGCCGTCGGCATCATCTTCGACGCTTTCGTCGTGCGCATGATCATCGTGCCGTCCGCGCTGGCACTGATGGGTCGCGCTGCCTGGCGGTTGCCACGTTGGCTGCAATGGCTGCCCGAACTCGATGTCGAGGGTGCGGCCCTGGAGCGCCGCTTCAACGTCACCGGCGGCGCCAGGCCAACGGGGGAGGCCACGCCGGTGAGCGGCCACTGAGCCCATCGCTGCACGCAGGCTCCCGGGTTGCCATGGGTCGGACGGCCCGTTATGCACGACAAGCGGCACATGGAAGAATGACCATGCGTCCACGTTGTGGCGGCAAGCCCGAGGCTCCACCGGAGCCACCTATTTGATGGAGTCAGCATGCCCATTGCATCGCCCGAGGTCTACGGCGAGATGCTTGACCGTGCCAAGGCCGGCAAGTTCGCGTACCCCGCAATCAACTGCTCGTCATCGCAGACCATCGTGGCTGCGATCCAAGGCTTCGCAGAAGCTGAGTCCGACGGCATCGTGCAGGTGTCGTGGGGCGGCGCAGAGTACGCCACCGGCCAGACCGTCAAGGACATGGTCACGGGTGCTGTGGCCCTCGCTGAATTCGCAACCGTGGTTGCCGCCAAGTACAACGTGAACATCGCCTTGCACACCGACCACTGCCCGCCGGCCAAGATGGAGGGCTTCATGCGCCCCCTGGTCGACATCTCCATCGATCGCGTGAAGCGCGGCCTGCAGCCGCTCTTCCAGAGCCACATGTGGGATGGTTCATCGGTGCCCATGGGTGAGAACCTGGCCATCGCCGACGAGATGCTCGACAAGTGCGCTGCCGCTCGCACCATCCTGGAGATCGAGATCGGCGTGGTCGGTGGCGAGGAGGATGGCATCGAGGCCAAGCACGATGCCAAGCTCTACTCCACCCCGGAAGACGCGCTCGCCACGGTCGCCAAGCTCGGCCTCGGGGAGCGTGGCCGCTACCTCGTCGCCGCCACCTTCGGCAACGTGCACGGCGTGTACAAGCCCGGCAACGTGGTGCTCACGCCCAAGATCCTCGACGACCTGCAGCAGGCGGTTGAGGCCAAGACGGGCAAGGCCAAGTTCCTCGATCTCGTGTTCCACGGCGGCTCCGGTTCGCTGCTCTCCGAGATCCGTGAGGCGCTCGACTACGGTGTCGTGAAGATGAACATCGACACCGACACCCAGTACGCCTTCACGCGTCCCGTCGTCGATCACATGTTCAAGAACTACGACGGCGTGCTCAAGCTCGACGGCGAAGTGGGCAACAAGAAGATGTACGACCCCCGTTCCTGGGGCAAGGCTGCGGAGAAGGGCATGGCGGCTCGCGTCGTCGAGGCCTGTGAAGACCTGCGCAGCACCGGCACCAAGATGAAGTAAGCGCGCATGGCAGAGTCGGCGTCATCCCCTTCGGGGTGGCGCCGACTTTCCACTTGCGGGGTCCGGGATGCGCGGGCCAAGCGGTGTGTCGCAGCCGTTGACGTGTCCGATCGACACCGCGATCGGCCGCGGGTCGGGCACGCTCCACCCCCGTCCGGGGCGGTCGCGGCTAAGATTTGCCGGCAAGCGCCGGTGTGGTGTCTGCGGAGGAAAGGCGGACGCTGATGCCGGCGATCGTGCTTGTGGGCGCCCAGTGGGGCGATGAGGGCAAGGGCAAGGCCACGGACCTGCTGGGGTCACGCGTCGAGTACGTCGTGCGCTACCAGGGCGGCAACAATGCCGGCCACACAGTGGTCATCGGTGACAAGAAGTTCGCCCTGCACCTGCTGCCGTCCGGGATCCTCACGCCTGACGTGATCCCGGTCATCGCCAACGGTGTCGTCATCGATCCTGCCGTCATGCTGCAGGAGATCGACAACCTGAACGCGCAGGGGATCGACACCTCCAAACTGCTCATCAGCGGCAACGCCCACCTCATCACGCCCTACCACGTGACGCTCGACAAGGTGACCGAACGATTCCTGGGCAGGGCCAAGATCGGGACCACGGGCCGGGGCATCGGCCCCACCTACGCGGACAAGATCTCGCGCGTGGGCATTCGCGTGCAGGACCTCTTCGACGAGAAGATCCTGGCCCAGAAGATCGAGGGCTCGCTGGCCAGCAAGAACCAGATCCTGGTGAAGGTGTACAACCGCCGCGCACTCGAGGTCGACCGCATCGTCGAGTACATGCTGCAGTACGCCGATCGCATCAAGCCCCACCTCGCGGACACCTCGCTGGTCCTGAACCGGGCGCTGGACAAGGGCCAGGTCGTGCTGCTCGAAGGCGGCCAGGGCACACTGCTCGACGTCGACCATGGCACCTATCCCTTCGTGACCTCCTCCAACCCCACGACCGGTGGCGCCTGCACCGGATCGGGCATCGGCCCCACGCGTATTTCGCGCAGCGTGGGCATCATCAAGGCCTATACGACGCGCGTCGGTTCCGGTCCCTTCCCCACGGAACTCCTGGACGAGGATGGTGAGCAATTGCGCGCCATCGGCGGTGAACGAGGCGTCACCACGGGACGCCCGCGTCGTTGTGGGTGGTACGACGCACCGATCGCGCGTTACGCCACACGCGTCAACGGGCTCACCGACCTCTTCCTCACCAAGCTCGATGTGCTATCGGCATGGGATGAGATCCCGGTGTGCGTGGCCTACGACGTGGACGGTGAGCGCATGACCGAACTTCCCGATACGCAGACCGGTTTTCATCACGCGGTGCCTGTCTATGAGAAGCTGCCCGGCTGGAAGTGTGACATCACCGCGGCGCGCACCTTTGCCGACCTGCCGAAGCAGGCGCAGGCCTATGTGCGCTACCTGGAGGAGATCTCCAACTGCCGCGTGAGTGCCATCGGTGTCGGCCAGGACCGCAACGCGACCATCTCCCTGCACGACCTCATCGACTAGGCCGCATAACGGGACTGGCGGCTCCCGGGAGTCACATTGGGGCATATCGACGTCCAGCACGTCTCCTTCTCGCTGCCCGATGGACGACCGCTGCTCGACGATGTCTGCTTCCGTGTCGGCGCGGGCTCGGTGGCTGCGCTGGTCGGTGCCAATGGCGCCGGCAAATCCACGCTGCTGCGGTTCATCTCGGGCAGTGACTCGCCGCAGGAGGGCTCGATCACCGTCTCAGGCGGATTCTCGGTCATGACCCAGTTCGTGGGCCAGATGAAGCAGGGCACGCTGCGCGATCTGCTGCTCAGTGTCGCACCGGAGCCGATCCGAGAGGTGGCAGCGGCGATAGATGCCATCGAGCTGGAACTCATGGAGCGGGATGACGCCCCGCTGCACATGGAGTACGCACGATTGCTCGGCGACTGGGCGGACGTGCACGGCTACGACCTGGAGCGCGAGTGGGATCTCGTGTGCATGGCCGCCATGGGCAGGCCCTTCGACGAAGTGAAATGGCGTGACGTGGCAACGCTTTCCGGAGGCGAGCAGAAGCGCATGGTGCTGGAGGCGCTGCTGCGCGGCCGGGCCGAGGTCCTGCTGCTTGACGAGCCTGACAACTACCTCGACGTACCGGGCAAGCGTTGGCTCGAACAGCGCCTGCGCGAGACCAAGAAGACGGTGCTGCTGGTCAGCCATGACCGCGAGCTGCTGTCGCAGGCGGCCACGCACATCATCAGCCTTGAGCTGGGTGCGGCGGGCAACACGGTGTGGGTGCATGGCGGCGGCTTCGACACCTTCAACCAGGCACGTGCCGAGCGCTTCGCCCGGCTCGAGGAACTGCGTCTGCGCTGGGATGAGAAGCACACGCAGCTCAAGCAACTGGTGCAGTCGCTGAAGGTGAAGGCCACCTACAACGACGGAATGTCGGCGCGCTATCGCGCGGCCTGCACGCGACTGGAGAAGTTCGAGGAAGCCGGCCCGCCGCAGGCCATCCCGCTGCGGCAGGACGTAAGGATGCGGCTCAACGGCGGACGCACCGGCAAGCGCGCCATCATGTGTGAGGGATTGGCGCTCACCGATCTCACCTCGGCCTTCGATCTCGAGGTGTGGTTCGGTGAACGATTGGCGGTGCTCGGTGGCAATGGCACCGGCAAGTCGCACTTCCTGCGCCTGCTGGCGTTGGGTGGAAGCGATCCCGAGGTCGAGCATCGGCCGGTCTCGGACATGGTGATTCCTCCGGTGGCCCACACCGGTCGCGCCAAACTGGGAGCGCGAGTGCGCCCCGGCTGGTTCGCGCAGACGCATATCCGCCCCGATCTGCGTGGTCGCACCCTGCTGGAGATCCTGCACCGCGGTGACGAGCACCGCGGTGGCCTGGCTCGTGAGGCGGCGGCCCGCGCGCTAGATCGCTACGGCCTGGCGTACGCATCGGAGCAGTCATTCGACACCCTCTCCGGCGGCCAGCAGGCACGCTTCCAGATCCTGCTGCTGGAACTCTCGGGTGCGACGCTGCTGCTGCTCGACGAGCCCACCGACAACCTCGACATCCAGAGCGCGGAGGCGCTGGAGCAGGGACTCGATGCCTTCGAGGGCACGGTGGTGGCGGTGACGCACGATCGCTGGTTCGCCAAGGCCTTCGATCGCTTCCTGCTGGTGGGCGCCGATGGCCGGGTGCGCGAGACGCCGGAGCCGGTCTGGGAGGGTCGCGGCTAGTTGGCAGCCGACGGCGGTTCCACGGGATGGGCCGGCCGGCCGTTGCGGGTGCCGCTGCTGCCACTCGCATTGCTGCCACTGCCGCTCCTCGCGCGGCGGCACTTCGCACCTGCTCGCGCTCTGACGGCCTGCGTACGCTCGCAGCCAATCAGGGAGTGATCATGTCGAATGCGGCAGAGGGCAAGGCCATCTACGAGATGGATCGTGAGCACGTCTTCTACTCATGGAGCGTGCAGGGAAGCATCAAGCCGCTCGTCATCGAGAGTGGCGAAGGCTCGTACGTCTGGGACTACGACGGCAACCGTTACCTCGATTTCTCGTCGCAACTCGTCAACACCAACATCGGTCACCAGCATCCGAAAGTGGTGAAGGCCATCCAGGAGCAGGCAGGCCTGCTCACCACCATTTCCCCGTCGCACAGCAACAAGGCGCGCGCGGAAGCGGCCAAGCGCATCAGCGATCTCGCGCCCGCCGATCACAAGAAGATCTTCTTCACCGTCGGTGGCGCGGAGGCGGTAGAGAACGCGGTGCGCGTGGCGCGCGTCAAGACGGGCAAGCGCAAGGTGCTCGCCGCATACCGCTCGTACCATGGCAACACCGGCTTCGCCATCAACCTCACCGGCGAACCGCGTCGTTGGGCCAACGAGTATGCCCACGACATCGTGCACTTCATGGGTCCCTACCTATACCGCAGTGAGTTCCACTCCACATCGCTGGAAGAGGAGGGAGAGCGGGCGCTCAAGCACCTGCAGGATGTCGTGATGTACGAAGGCGCCGAAACCATCGCCGCCATCATCATCGAGACCGTCATCGGCACTGCCGGCATCATTCCGCCGCCCCCGGATTATCTGGCCGGCCTGCAGAAGCTGTGCCGTGACAACAACATCGCCTATATCGCGGACGAGGTGATGGCGGGCTTCGGTCGCACCGGTGAATGGTTCGCCTATCAGCACTACGGCGTTGAGCCCGACATCATCTGTTTCGCCAAAGGCGTCAACTCGGGCTACGTGCCGCTCGGTGGCATCAGCATGAGCACCGAGTTCTCCGATTACTTCGAGGACAGGTTCTATCCCGGTGGCCTCACCTACAGCGGGCATCCGCTGGCTTGCGCCGCCGCCGTCGCGACCATCGACACCATGAAGGAGGAGCGCATCGTCGAGAACGCCAAGCTGATCGGCGAAACCGTCTTGGGCCCCATGCTCAACAGCCTGGCCGAGCGTCATCCCATCATCGGCGAAGTGCGTGGTCTGGGCTGCTTCTGGGTGCTGGAGTTGGTGAAGGACCGCAAGACGCGCGAGGAACTCGCGCCCTACGGCGGGTCGTCGCCGGCCATGGCCGAGTTGGGTGCCGAGCTGCGCAAGCGCGGGCTCATGATGTTCCTGTCCGGCAATCGCGTGAATGTGGTGCCACCGCTCGTCATCACCGAAGTCGAGGCCAAGGACGGCATTGCGCGCATCGACGACGCCCTGGCCGTCATCGACAGGTACTACGAGGGCTGAAGCAGCGAATCCCCTGTCCACGGCAGGGGAACGGTGCCATCCGGCCGCGTTCCCGTGCAGGGCATCGGGGATGGATTCCCCGTGCGCCAAATAGACTCTGTGCGTGCGGACTCTGGTGCTCGGTGGTGGTGCTCGCGAGCACGCCTTGGTGCGGGCACTGCTCCGCGATCCCTCGGTGACCTCGGTTGTCTGTGCCCCGGGCAACGCCGGCATTGCGGCCGATGTGCCCGTGTTCCCGGTCGACGCCACTGATCCGGTTGCGGTGGTGGAGCTGGCCGACACCCATGGCATCGAGTTCGTGGTAATCGGGCCGGAGGCGTCGCTGGCGGCCGGTGTCGCTGATGCCCTGCGGGCAGCTGCCTATCCGGTGTTCGGTCCTTCGCGCGCGGCTGCCCGACTGGAGGCCAGCAAGGCCTTCGCCAAGCAGGTCATGAGCGCCGCCGGTGTTCCCACGGCCCGTGCGCAGGTGTGCGAGACCATCGAAGAAGTCGGTGCGGCGCTTGATGATTTCGGTGCGCCGCACGTGGTGAAGGACGATGGTCTGGCAGCAGGCAAGGGTGTCATGGTCACGGAAAGTCGCGAGCAGGCGCTCGCGCATGCCGCCGCCTGTCTGGCCCACCCGCGTGGTCGAGTGCTGGTTGAGGAATTCCTCGAAGGCCCCGAGGTCTCGCTCTTCCTGGTAGCAGACGGCGAACGCGTGGTGCCATTGGCGCCCGCGCAGGATTTCAAGCGCATCCACGACGGCGACCTCGGCCCCAACACGGGCGGGATGGGTGCCTACTCACCGCTCGACTGGGCGCCCGTTGGCCTGGTGGAGGAGGTGGTGGAGGTCGTCGGTCTGCCCGTGCTGCGCGAGATGAGCAAGCGGGGCGCGCCCTTCCAGGGCTTGCTCTACGTAGGTCTGGCACTCACCAGACGCGGTCCCCGTGTCATCGAATTCAACGTGCGCTTCGGCGACCCCGAAACCCAGGTGGTACTTGCCCGACTCAGATCGCCATTGGGCCAGTTGCTGTTCCGCTCCGCCACCGGCGCGCTCGATGAGCAGCCTGCGTTGCAGTGGAGCAATGGCGCTGCGGTCACCGTCGTTATGGCCGCGGGCGGCTATCCGGGTACACCGCACAGCGGTGACGAGATCATCGGTGTTGATCGCGCCGATTCGCGCAACGCCGTGGATGTACTGCATGCCGGCACCAGGATCAACCAGGACGGCGCACTGGTGTCGGCCGGCGGCCGCGTGTTGTCAGTGACCGCCGCCGGAGACTCGCTCATTGACGCGCGTGCACGTGCCTACGTCGCCGTCGGCGATATTTCATGGGCCGGTGAGCAGCATCGAAGTGACATCGCACTGGCGGCCTGTGAGGGTCGCGTCGATGTCCCGCGAAGGGATCAGCAATGACCAAGCCCCATGTGTCCGACGTCCTCGCCACGCGTTATGCATCCGAGGCGATGACGGTGCTGTGGTCGCCGGAGCACAAGGTGCGCCTGGAACGTCAGCTCTGGATTGCGGTCCTGCAGGCGCAGAAGGATCTCGGCATAGAGGTGCCGGAGGGCGTGGTCGAGGCCTATCACTCAGTGCTGGATGAGATTGATCTGCCTTCCATCGCCGACCGCGAACGCGTGACCAAGCACGACGTCAAAGCGCGCATCGAGGAGTTCAACGCCCTGGCCGGTTTCGAGCATGTGCACAAGGGCATGACCTCACGCGATCTCACGGAGAACGTCGAACAGTTGCAGATCCGTGACTCGCTGAGCCTGCTGCGTGTGCAGGTGATCGCCATGCTCGCGCGCCTGGCGGAACTGGCCACGCAGTATGAAGCGCAGCCGATCACCGGTCGTTCGCACAACGTTCCCGCGCAGGTGACGACCTTGGGCAAGCGATTCGCATCCGCAGCCGATGAGTTGCTGGTGGCCTTCCAGCGCCTGGAGGAGCTGCTGGCGCGCTATCCCCTGCGTGGCATCAAGGGGCCGGTGGGCACCGCCCAGGACATGCTTGATCTGCTGGACGGCGACGCCTCGCGGCTGGAACGGCTG